>CAZQLF010000589.1:0-2129 GCA_964594035.1 uncultured Rhodospirillaceae bacterium
TGGTGGTCAGTTCCTCCTCGCCGTAATAGGCCTCGTCGCGCACGGCATACCAGCCGGCATATTTGCCGAGATAGATCTGGTCGCGCTCCACCAGACGCTGCCAAAGCGCCTGGCATGATTTGATATGGCGCGGCTCGGTCGTGCGGATGAAATCGTCATTGCTGAAATTCATCGCCTTGGCCAGATCGCGGAAATTCTGCGAGACCCGGTCGGTGAATTCCTTGGGCGCAACACCGGCCAGCGCCGCCGATTTCTCGACCTTCTGGCCGTGCTCGTCCGTGCCGGTCAGGAACATGACGTCGCGCCCATCCAGCCGCATGAAGCGGGCCATCACGTCACAGGCAAGCGTCGTATAGGCGTGACCGATATGCGGGGAATCGTTCACGTAATAGATGGGCGAGGTCACATAGTAGCGGCGGTCGGACATGTCGGGCTCCAATGGGCGGCCCTTGTCCCATAGGCGGCATGGCGACGCAAGCCGACAGCCCTAGTGTTCGGCCGGGAACAGCTTGTGCGTGTGGATGAAATCGAGGGCGCGGTCGGCGTATTGCGGAGCACCGACAATCCGGTACTGATCCCAGGTCGCATTGCCGCTTTCATAGGCGCGGTAGGCGGCAGTGTATTGCTGCACGACACGGGCGCCGGCCTGGCCGCCCAGGACCTGCTGCACCAGCAGCAGGACCGCTGCGGCAAGCACGGCGGCTTGAACCGCGGGCCATTTGAGCCTCACCCACAACCGGCTGAGCCACGGTGCCGCGGCAAGAAGCAGGCCGACCTGTGCCAATGACGTGAACATGGCATAGCGGATGGGCATCTCGCGCTCTGGCGCCGCGTTCAGCCGGCCCATGGTGATCGCCCCGGAGAGCAGAAAGGTGAAGAGAAGCAGACCGAGGGCGATACGGTCGAGCCGGCTTTGTGGCCGACCAAAGACGCCGAAACGCAGCGCCACGAAAGCACCGGCCAGGATCGTCGCCAGACCGATGAGCCGGCCGGCGTTGACCAGCGCTGGCGAATGCGACCAGGGCAGGCCGAAGAAGCGCAGGATGTAGTCGGCCATGCGCAACAGGGTCGGGACATCGAACGCGGCCACCAGCGGCAGCTGGTTTTGCGTCGGAAAGTAAATTGCGGGAACGGCCACCGTGACCAGCAGGGCCGCCAGCGTCCAGCGCCAGCCATAGCCGCCGCGCCACGCCAGCCAGACCAGCACGGGCAGCACCAGCATTCCGCCATTCACGCCAAACGGCGCGAGCGCACCGGCAATCAACGCCCCGGTCCTGCGCGCCGTGCCGTGCGGCCTCTCTTCGCGCGGGTCATCCCACAGGATGAGAGCCAGCACGACGAAGACGCAGCTATGCAAGAAGTTGCCGAACATCGGCGTGGCGGAATCGATGGCGCTGAAACTGGTTGCGAGCAACAGAACGACCATGAGCGCAATGGCGATGCGCGGTCCCGCCGCCAACGCGGCCGCCAACACCTCCAGCACGAGCCCGCCGATCATGGCGACGAAACAGACGATGCCGAACAGGATGAACGGCATGACGCTGCCGCCAGGCAGTTGCAGCATCGGGATGGTCAGCAAACGGCACCAGATGATCCGGTGGCCGTTGTGATCGGTCCAGAGATAGCCCCAGTAATCGCCGGTCAACCAATGATCGATGTAATGCAGCACCCAGAAGATCTCGTCGACCACCGGCACGCGCAGTGCCGTTGCCCCGATGAAGTAGCCGAAGAGAATGAGATAGAGGCCCGTGATCACCGAGAGTGTGGCGATCACGCTTCGGTCGAACCGCTGGCTCATCCGGCGGACATTCGCTGCAGCCCCAGCACTGTGGCGACCCAGATCTGGCGGCGATCGAGGTTCAGCGGCTCAACCAGCGCAAAGTCGCGCTGCATGGATTCCATGAAGTCCATCCATCCCTTCGCCGGGCGCAGCCCCGCCAGGCGCCGCATGCAGGCGGCTTCGCCAGGGATAAGCTCCTGTCCGCCGCCGGTTGCCGCCAACTTCAGCATGCGAACGAGCCATGCGCTGAGCAGTTCCACCGCCATGCGAAAACTGCCATCGGCCGTGCCGCGGGCGAGCTTGTCGGCGAGCCGGTATAGGGCCGGGCCGTCGAGGCGCGGCAAGGCCA
>CAZQLF010000590.1:0-2128 GCA_964594035.1 uncultured Rhodospirillaceae bacterium
GATGACGCGGCGACATCTGGAACTTGATCAATAGCTCGCGCGCCAGCATGTCGCGATCCTGCTGGTTGTCGGGCAGCTTCATGCCCTGAGGAATCGTGACCCAACCGTTGACGTTGCGATCGAAGATCGCGGGCCGGCCTTCCTCGTAACCCAGATGCACATCCTCGAGCCAGTTGAGGTCATCCCAGCCCATCACTTCCATGTATTTCTTCAGGAACGGCGTGATGCGGCCATAGTCCGGCACGAGATTTACGTCGTAGCGATAGCCGATATGCTGGCCGATCTCCTTCTCGCGCGCCGTATCGAGGCCCGAAGTCTTGATGAAGTGATCGATATCTTTGCTGCCAGACGGTCTGCCAGCAGCGGGCTTGCCGGCAGGGCCGGACTTCGCCGCCACCGGCAGCTTGATCACCTTGGCGCTTTTCGTGCCTTTGGCTGACTTCGCCGTCGTGGCTTTCTTCTTCGCCCCGCCGTTTTTCTTCTTGGTCGATTTGGCCATGATGGCGGTCCTCTCCTAGTACCGGGTCATGTCGGGGCGACCGACGGTGTGTTGCGAGCCGGCCAGCGGCACCATGGCAAGCGCGGAAGCTTCCATGGTCAGCGCTGCGAGATCTTCCGGCTCCAGGCTGTGCACATTCGTCTTGCCGCAGGCTCGCGCCATCATCTGGCACTCGATGGCCAGGCAATGCAGGAAGTTATAGACGCGCTCCGAGGCCGCATCGGGATCGAGACGCTGGCGCAGCACGGGGTCCTGCGTGGCCACGCCCACCGGGCAGCGGCCGGTATGGCAGTGATAACAATGCCCCGCTTCCACCCCGATCTCGCGCTCGAAATCGGATTCCGGAATGTCCTTGTTGCAGTTGAGCGCCATCAACGCCGAGTGGCCGATGGCAACCGCGTCGGCACCCAACGCCAGCGCCTTGGCGACGTCGGCACCGTTGCGGATGCCTCCGGCGTAGACCAACGAGATCAACCCGGTCTGACCGACATCGTCGAGAGCCTTGCGGGCCTGGCGGATCGCAGCGATGCCGGGCACGCCCGTTTCTTCGGTCGCGATATGCGGGCCGGCGCCGGTGCCGCCTTCCATGCCATCGATATAGATGCTGTCCGGCCCGGTCTTGGCGGCCATGCGCACGTCGTCATAGACGCGCGCCGCACCCAGCTTCAGCTGGATCGGAATTTCGCCGTTGGTCGCCTCGCGGATTTCCTGGATCTTCAGTGCCAGGTCGTCCGGGCCCAGCCAGTCAGGATGGCGCGCCGGCGAGCGCTGGTCGATGCCGGCCGGCAGCGAGCGCATTTCCGCCACCTGGTCCGTCACCTTCTGGCCCATGAGATGGCCGCCGAGACCGACCTTGCAGCCCTGGCCGATGAAGAATTCGCAGGCATCTGCCAGCCGCAGATGGTTCGGGTTGAAGCCGTAGCGCGACTGGATGCACTGGTAGAACCACTTCGAGGAATAGCGGCGTTCGTCTGGGATCATGCCGCCTTCGCCGGAGCATGTCGCCGTACCGGCCATGGTAGCGCCACGGGCAAGCGCGATCTTCGCCTCATAGCTCAACGCCCCGAAGCTCATGCCGGTGATGTAGATCGGAATATCCAGCACCAGCGGGCGTTTCGCCTTCGGGCCGATGATCGTCTTGGTTTCGCACTTCTCGCGATAACCTTCGATCACGAAGCGGGTCAGCGTGCCCGGCAGGAAGGTCAGATCGTCCCAGGTGGGGATCTTCTTGAACAGCGAGAAGCCGCGCATGCGGTAGCGGCCGAGCTCGCTCTTGATATGGATGTCGTCGATGACCGTCGGCGGAAACATGAAGCTCTGCCCGAGCAGGCTCGTGTTGCGCTTCAGCTTCTTCTTGGTCGACGGAGTGGCCGCGGGGGCCTTCTTTTCTTTCGCCATGATTGGGTGCCTTTGTTCTTGAGGGCCGCGACTACAGGATCAGCTTCTTTTCGGTGGGCTCGAGATTGTCGTAGTTCCAGAGCTGACGCCCGGCCACAATCTTCTGCATGTTCTCGATGCCCTTCGGCGCCTTGAGCCCGTACATCTTGAGCTTGCGGGCGAGCCACGACTTGTCGAGCTCGGTCATCTCGCCCGGCACGGCATCGACGCCGAGGCCCTCGATCTTGCCGC
>CAZQLF010000591.1:0-2127 GCA_964594035.1 uncultured Rhodospirillaceae bacterium
GGCCAGAGGAGCATGGCGGGCATTGGGAGTTGATTTTCGACGGACGGGAAATTCCCGACGAGAACCGCCTGCTGGGCGTGGGCGACGGCTTGAAGGTGACGCAAGTGCGGCTCGGCCAGGCAAGGCTCACGCATTGTATGCGCTGGCTCGGGATGGCCCGCCGGGCGCTGGAGATTGCCGCGGGCTATGTCGACAAGCGCGAAAGCTTCGGCACCACGCTGGCGAAACATGAAGGCGTCCAGTGGCTGCTGGGCGAGGCGGCCATGGCGGTTGAGGTCGGCCGTCTGCTGACGGCCAAGGCGGCGTGGAAACTGGACCAGGGCGACTTCGCCCGCAAGGAAGTCTCCATGGCCAAAGTCCAGGTCTCCGAAGCCCTGCACAAGGCCATCGATACCGCCATCCAGCTTTGCGGCGCGCGCGGCTATTCCAAGGACACGCCGCTGGAATGGATGTACCGCTATGCCCGCCAGGCGCGCCTCGTCGACGGCGCCTCGGAAGTACACAAGATGGTCCTCGCCTCATCCTTCCTGGCCGAAGGGCAGGAGTTCTGGTCCTAGCATGTCCAATCTGAAGCTGGGCGATCCGGCCGCGCGCGCCCGGCTGGCTAATTTCATCGCGGCCGCCAGCGGGGCGCACGTCACCGGGCTCGAGGCTTCGCCGCTCTCGGGCGGTGCAATCCAGGAGAATTGGCTTGTCGTGGCCGATCTCGATGGCAAGCGCCACGAAATGGTGCTGCGTACAGACGCTCCTGCACGGGTGGCCGTCAGCCATGGCCGGGCCGAGGAATTCGCCATCCTTCAGGCTGCGTTTCGTGCCGGCGTGAGCGCGCCAGAGCCGCTCTGGCTCTGCCATGATTCCGCAGTGCTGGGCCAGGTGTTTTATCTGATGCGTCGCGTCGGGGGTGTGGCGCCGGGTTATCGCGTCGTTAAGGACAAGAGCCTGGGCGGCGACCGCGTGAAGCTGGCCGAGCGGCTGGGACGCGAACTGGCGTTGATCCATGCGATCAAACCCGGCGCGCCTGGTCTCGATTTTCTGCCAGCGGTGGGAAAGAACCCGTCGCTGGACCAGATTGCGATCCTGCGCGGTGACCTCGATCGGCGCACAATCTCGTACCCGGTGCTGGAATGGGGCCTGCGCTGGGCCGAGCGCCACGCACCGGCAGCCGGTGAGATCGTGCTCATTCATCAGGATTTCCGCAGCGGCAACTACATGGTCGATGCCCAGGGCCTGACCGCCGTGCTGGATTGGGAATTCGCCACATGGGGCGATCCCATGACCGATATCGGCTGGTTCTGTGCCAAATGCTGGCGCTATGGAGAGGATGCGCTGGAGGCCGGTGGGATTGCCCGGCGCGAAGTTTTCTACCGCGGCTACGAAGCCGCAGCGGGCGGGCGCGGGATCGATCCACAATCCGTGCATTTTTGGGAGGTCATGGCCCATCTGCGCTGGGCGGTCATCGCGCTCCAACAGGCCGGCCGGCATATCTCCGGCCAGCAGCGCTCCCTGGAACTCGCGCTCACGGGCCGTATCCTGCCCGAGCTGGAATTGACGATCATCGATCTCATCGCGCCGGGCCCCTGGCCGCAGCCGACAGACACGCCGCGTATGGAACAGCCTGACGGGGGGGCGCTGCTTGCCGAGGCGCGCCGGCTGCTGAGTGACGATCTACTGGCCGAGTTGCCCGAGCGGCGGCGCTACGAAGCGCGGATGATCGCCAATGCCATGGCGATCGCGGGCCGCGAGTTGGCTGCGCACGCGCCGGCAAAGGCAGATGATAAAAAGCTCGCCGCCGACATTCGCCGCGGGCAGTACGACAATGACACAGCGTTGCGCGATCGGCTGGCCGCCGATGTGCTGGCACGGCTCGCCATCAGTAATCCGAAGGCGCTGCCGTCGCCAGGCGATACCAAATCATGAGCGACGGTTCAATCGACCAACTAGCGTGGGACATCCTGCAGCGCCATGTAGTGAAGCCTCTCGCGCGGCACTGCCTCGATACGGAGTACGGCGGTTTCCTGACCGATCTTGACGAACGCTGGCGGCCTGTCCGGCCGCAGAACAAATCGCTCGAGCACGCTACGCGGACCCAGATTGTCTTTGCCCAACTGGGCCAGGCGATTCCGGGGG
>CAZQLF010000592.1:0-2124 GCA_964594035.1 uncultured Rhodospirillaceae bacterium
CCGCACTGGTCTGGTCGCCACGGGCGCGACGGCTGCAGCGGTAGCCCGCCGCTTCGGCGGCCGCGGGCGAATCGAAAAACTCCACGTTCTCGCGCTTGGGCAGTCGCGCCGTCGAGCTCGGCTGGCAATACACACCCGTGGTGCGCACGGCATAGACGAAGTGACCATCCGCGGCGGCATCGCGTGCCTGCGTGGCCGTCCAGCGGTCGTCCTCGGTTTCGTAGGCAATGGTCGCATCCATCTCGGAATTCCTGTCAACATCGATCACACGATCAGGATAGGGAGGATTTCAATCGCAAGCACTCCGATTCTTGCGGTGGATATTCACGGCCTTGCAGGCAGCGGAAATCGCGTACGGCAGCCCCGGCAACTTCGATCACCTCGCGTCGTGAAAGATCAGGCCCACGGTGAGGCGCCTGCCGCTGCGGATGCGGCTGACGCCGTGCCGCATGGCCACCTTGCGGGTGCCGCGCCGCCCCATCGCCGGTCGTTGGTTGACGGCGAACACCACGGCATCGCCTTTGCGCAATGCGACGACCTCTGCACGCTGGCCCCCGGTGGAAAGCTCCGTCAGGACGAATTCGCCGCCAGCGAAGTCCCTGCCGGGCTCCGACAGCAGAATGGCGACCTGCAGCGGAAAAACGTGCTCGCCGTAGAGATCCTGGTGCAGGCAGTTGTAGTCGCCCTCGCCATACTGGAGGATCAGCGGTGTCGGCCGCGTCTGGCCGGCCTGGTGGCATCGCCGCAGGAAATCATCCAGCCCGTCCGGGTACTGCACATCGATCCCCAACTGCCGGTTCCAGCGATTGGCGACCGGCGCGAGCCAGGGATACAGCGCGTGGCGCAGCCGGTCGAGCAGCGGTGGCAACGGGTATGCGAAGTACTTGTACTCGCCGCGCCCGAATCCGTGGCGAGCCATGACGATCCGCGAGCGATAGCCCTCTTCCCTGGGATAGAGCGCGGCGAGGTCATCGCACTGCTCCGCCATCAGGAGACCGGCCAGCACGGCAAGTCCATGTGTATCGAGCGAGCGTCCGATACTCGTCCAATCGTAGGCCCCGGCACATGCAGCTTCAGTCATCATGCAAGTCCATTGAAGAAGGGAAGACGCGTCCGCGAACCGGCAAGTCTTCAGAACGAGGAAGGCTCGCAAGATGCGAGCCTTCCTCCGCCATGCAGAAGAATAGGCATCGGGCCGCAGCTCAAAACTCCGATTCTTGCTGCGCATATCAATGCATCTTGTCGCAATTTCGAGCGCAAGAAACGGAGAGCGTCATCGCGGGCGGATCACTAGTCTTCGCTCCAGGCGAGACATGGAACGTCTCACTGCCGTGAGCCCGGCATTTCGCCGGCCCTGGCTTCATGCAAGGAGTCCGTCATGTCTGTTCGTCTGACCCAACCCGGCGCCTACGCGGATCTCGGCGATATTTGGCTTCGTGACCAGCTCGCCCGCCTCGCGCAGAAGCATGCGCAATTCGGCGGGCACTACCGGATGGACGCCGATGCGCTGCTCGCGCGATTCGCACGGACCGCCAGGGCGGCGAAGGCAGCCGTAGCGCCTACCACCCCGAAGGTTTCGACCGGAGATCGCCTCCGGCGGGCAACGATCGAGGCCATCGAACATTGCTCGCGTCTGGAAGGTCTCCGCTCCCATGCTGCCGCAGCCGTCAACGTTATGGGTAAAGGGTAAAGGCGGCTGAAATGAAAAAAGGGGCTTGCCGCGATGGTGCGGCAAGCCCCTTCCTGCTGTCGGCCCGATCCGTTGCCGGATCGTTCCCGATCAGTCCTCCAGCTTCGGCAGCGACGCGCTCACGCTGCCCGACAGCAGGCCCGTCTTGGCATACGTCTGCAGCTTCTCGCGCGTGTCGACGATGTCGAGCGTGCGCATCGTCAGCTGGCCGATGCGGTCCAGCGGCGTGAACATCGACTCGCCCTTCTCCATCGTCAGGCGCTCGGGCTTGTAGGTCAGGTTCGGCGAGGTGGTGTTCAGGATCGAGTAGTCGTTGCCGCGGCGCAGTTCGATAGTCACTTCGCCGGTCACGGCGCCAGCCACCCAGCGCTGGGCGGTCTCGCGCAGCATGATGGCCTGCGGGTCGAACCAGCGGCCCTGGTACAGCAGGCGGC
>CAZQLF010000593.1:0-2112 GCA_964594035.1 uncultured Rhodospirillaceae bacterium
CTCGAGCCACACTCTCAAGGAGAGATGGCGCGGCAGGAGATTGACATGGCAGCAGCGAAAAACGTGCGGAAGGAGCCGAGCTTCGAGGTCGACATTGCGCCGGCGAGGGAGAGGGAGCCGACATTCAGCGCGGATGTCGCGGATACTGCTGCTGCCACCCCAGGCAGCATTACTGTCACAACCATGGGTCCCACGGGCGCGGGCAATGCGGGCACGACGCCGATGGAGCGGATGTATTTCGCCTGGAACGACGCGCTGGCGCGCAACGACGCCCGCGCGCTGCTATCGCTCTATGCCGAGGATGGCGTGCTGGAAAGCCCGCTGGTGCCCTATCTGCTGAAGCGCAAGAGCGGCGTGCTGCGTGGCCGCGCCGAGCTGAAGGCGCTGTTCGACATGCTGGCCGAGCGCAAGCCGAAGGTGCGGCAATATCACCGCAGCGGCTATCTCACTGACGGCAGGCGGATGATCTTCGAATATCCGCGGCAGGGCGCGAAAGGCGACCAGATGGATTTCGCCGAGGTGATGGAACTGAACGACGAGGGGCTGATCCAGCGCCATTCGGTTTATTGGGGCTGGTTCGGCGTGGGCGTACTCGAGCGCGACGAGTATTACCGGTAGGTCTGGATTTCCTTTCTAGATCGCGGCGATGCAATCGATCTCGATGTCGAACGCGCCTGGCCAACCTGCCACGTTAACGAAAATCCGCGCCGGCGGATCCTTGGGGAAATAGCGGGCATAGATGGCGTTAACCGTCGCGTAGTGCATTACCGAGGTGCAATAGACGGTGCATTTCAGGGCGCGATCGAGGGAGGAGCCGGCCGCCTCCAGGCAGAGCTTCATCTGTTCGAGGACAATTTCCGTCTGGCGCTCGATCGGCGCCTTGACCACCTCGCCGGTTTCCGGATCGAAGGGCGGAAGGCCGGAGACGTAGACAGTATCGCCATGGCGCACGACGGCCGAGATCGGCGCCTTGAAGCGCTCCAGATATGTCGACAGCGGCTCGACGCGGATGATGTCTCGCTTCATGACGATGCTCCGTTGCCATACGTTAATCTATGTCCTTGCCGCGCACCGCGGTTGCGCAAACATTGCGCTGCCGGCCGAATTGTCCGTTTTGTGGCACGCCGGGCCCGGGAAAAAAACCTACTATCCCATGTCGGAATCGCTCGCTCTGGTTCGTCCTCGGGTCGGAACGTCGCGAGGAGAAGGGCCATGGCCGAGCAGGTTGACAAGGCAGAATGGGAGATCAGGTCACTCATCGATGCGTGGGCCGATGCCGTCCGCCGGCATGTTCTGCCGGCCATCCTGGCCCACCATGCCGACGATATCGTCATGTTCGACGTGCCGCCGCCGCTGCAATCGCGCGGCATGGCGGCATACCGGAAGACCTGGGATCTGTTCTTTGCCTATCACCGGGCGGGGCAGGCCTTCGACGTGGAGGAGTTGCAGATCGTGGCGAGCGATACCGTTGCCTTTGCCATTGCCATCATGCGCTGCGGCTCGGCGACCGGCAGCGGCCCCGCCACACCCGCCGGGTTTCAATTCCGGCTGACAATTGGGCTGACCAAGGCCGGGGGGCTGACCAAGGCCGGCGGCGCCTGGCGCATCCTGCATGAGCACCATTCGGTGCCGGCAACGGACTAGACTGTTTCAGTTTCTCAAGGAAGGAGATCCGACATGACCACGGCAAATACCTATCTCGCTGTCTTCATCGGCAACAAGAACAGCCCGCGCGCGAAGGAATGGTTCGCGCTTCCCGAGGCCGAGAGAAAGAAACGGGAGCAGGCGGGCATCGCCGCCTGGAAGGCCTGGGTCGGCAAGCACCAGGGGGCGATCGCCGAAATGGGCGGGCCGCTCGGCAAGACGAAGAAAGTGACCGCCCAGGGCATCGCGGATGTGAGCAACCAGCTGGGCGCCTTCGTGATCGTGCGGGCGGATTCCCATGAGGCCGCCGCGAAAATGTTCGAGAAGCATCCGCATTTCACCAGCTTTCCGGGCGAGGGCGTGGAGATCATGCCGGTCCTGCCGATCCCGGCGGGCTAGCTCGCATCGACGCAGCCTAGCCCCAACGCCACCGACACCGAATTCGGGGTGGCACATCCCTTCCCCAGC
>CAZQLF010000594.1:0-2107 GCA_964594035.1 uncultured Rhodospirillaceae bacterium
AACAACGACCCTGGAACAGAATGCAAAAATGAGCTAGGCATTGGCGTTCTCGCTGCGCTACTGCGTGGATTACCAGCCTGGACCTGAGCTCTTCATCTCGCTCGGCCAGAACGCGCTCATTCCTGGCACGACGTTCGAGCCGCAAACGGCCCAATTCTCGATCCGCCTAGGCCACACCTTCCGGTATTGATCGGCTCAGCCCGAGTCCTTTGCCGGCTGCACCTGGCGGAACATGGCGAGCAGCGTCAGGTCGTAGACGATCTTGAGCCCGCCTCCGATGAGCAAAGGCCAGGCGAAGCTCGAAAGGCTCAGCAGGTAGCCGGCGATCGTCGGGCCCAGCGCGGCGGCAAGGCTGCGCGGGACCGCGGTGACGCTGGCGGCCGCCGGCCTCTCCGCGGGCGTCACCACCGACATCACGAAAGACGTGCGCGGCGGCACGTCCATTTGCGACAGGAGGCTGCGCACAGCGAGGAGCGCGATGACGACGGGAAGACTCTTGATGAAGGGAATTGCGATCAGACAGAAATTGGCCGGAAGATGCGTGAACACCATGGTGTTGACGAGGCCGAACCGGCGCGCGATCGGCACAGCAGCGAGATAGGACGCGGCGGAGAGAAGGCTCGTCCAGAAGAAGATGCTCGCCGCGACCGCCACGGGAAGGTGGAAGGCTGCGAACAGCCAAAGCGCCAGAATGGATTGCACGATGAATCCGCCCGCGAAGGCATCCACGCTGAAGAGTGCCGTCAGCCGGTAGCCGATCCCACGCGACTGCTTGAGCGGCTGGGTCTGTTCCTCCGCAACCCGATCGCCCTTCGCCGACAAGCCGCGATAGAGCAGCGCCGCCGCGATCCCGAAAGCGGCATAGACGAGAAACAGCCCCCGCATCGCGCCGAGCGGTGCCATCCCCAACCATCGCGAAGCAAGATCGGGTCCGGCTGCCACCAGCGTACCGAAGGCTGCCATCAGTGATCCGGCCAGGCTGTAGAAGGCAAAGATCGCGGTGCGGTCCCTTTCGCCGATGGAATGCGCCAGCAGCGATTGCTCCAGAGGGAGGAACACGCTCACGTCGCCGGACGATGGATTGAGCGTGCCGATGAAAGCGACGATGAGGAGCGGCCAGAAATCGCTCAGCGTCGCGAGTCCCAAGCCCGTGGCGATCATCAGCAGCGAGGCGGCGAAAAGCGAGCGCCTAAGGCCGAAGCGCGCGGCCGCCAAGCCGGCAAAAAGCGTGAAAAGCGCCGAGCCGAGCATCGTCGCCGTCATCAGTACGCCGATCTCGACCGCACTATGCCCGAGAAGAAGCAGATAGGCCGGCAGGATGATGCTGACAAAGCCGTCGCCGACGGCGCGCAGGCCGCGGGCGGCGATCGCCCGGCGGATATCGGGATTGGCGGTCGAGAGAAGCGCCTTCATGCCGCGGCCCTGCGCGGCGCGAACGGAATCATTCCGCCGGTGCCGCGGTTGCGCGCCGCCTCGCGCCGAAGTCGAAGCGGCTGCCTATGCGGTCGAGATAAGTGTAAAGCACCGGCGTGATGTAAAGCGTGAGGAGCTGGGAGAATAAGAGCCCGCCGGCGACGCAGAGCCCCAAGGGCCGGCGCGAGGCCGCGCCGACACCGGTGCCGAGCGCAATCGGGAGCGTCCCCATCATCGCCGACATTGTCGTCATCATGATCGGCCGGAAACGGATCATAGCCGCCTCGAAGATCGCCTGCTCAGGCGGTATCAGCCTGTCGGCGCGCTGACGCGTGAGCGCGAAGTCGATCATCATGATCGCATTCTTCTTCACGATGCCCACGAGCATCATCATGCCGACGAACGCATAAATCGTGAGCGGCAGATGGGCGACATAATAGAGCACTGCCATCGCACCCAACGCCGCAGACGGGAGGCCCGAGAGGATCGTCAAGGGGTGGATGAAGCTCTCATAGAGCACGCCGAGCACGATGTAGACGGTGAGGAGCGCGATCAGGAGCAGAAGGCCCATATTGCCATTCGAGCTCTGGAATGCCGCCGCCGTTCCGGCAAATGCGCCCTGCACCGTCGAGGGGAGCCCGATCTCGCCAATCGCCCGATTCATCCCCGCAACCGCATCGCTCAAGGCCTTCCC
>CAZQLF010000595.1:0-2106 GCA_964594035.1 uncultured Rhodospirillaceae bacterium
TCAACCTCATGGTGAGCCCTATTGGCGAACTGGCGGCGAACCATGAGGTCGCTCGCTCGTGCCGCGCCTGATGCTCCGCAACCAGCGAGAGCGCCAGGCATGGGCGCTGCTGCTGCCCATGCTGCTCATCATGCTGGCGGTGACCGGCTTTCCCCTGGCCAGCACCGTGCGGCTTTCCTTCACCGACACGATCCTGACCGGCCATGCTTCGGTGTTCCATTGGGTCGGCTGGGGCAATTTCCGCTATGTCTTCACCGATCCCGATTTCGGCGACGCCTTCTGGCGCACGCTCTATTTCACGCTGGTTTCCGTCGGGATCGAGATGGTGCTGGGGGTGTTGGTTGGCCTGCTGCTGGATTGCGAGTTCCGCGGCCGCGCTTTCGTGCGCGCCTTGATCGTGCTGCCCTGGGCCTTGCCCACCATCGTCAACGCCATGCTCTGGCGGCTCATCTACAGCCCGGAATATGGCAGCCTGAATGCGCTGTTGAGCCAATTCGGTCTCATCGACAGCTACCGCTCCTGGCTCGGCGATCCGGATTCGGCCATGAACATGGTGATCCTGGCGGACGTCTGGAAGAACTATCCGCTGGTGGCGCTCATCGTGCTGGCCGCACTCCAGGTGATCCCGCGCGATCTCTACCAGGCCGCGGCCATCGATGGTGCGGGACCCTGGACCCGGTTCTGGCGGATTACCTTCCCGCAAATTCTGGGGCCCCTGACGGTGGCGCTGATCCTGCGGATGATCGAGGCCTTCAAGGTCTTCGACATCATCTATGTCATGACCCGCGGCGGGCCGGCGGATTCCACCAAAACCGTCAGCTTCTTCGTCTACCAGGAATCCTTCAGCTATCTGCGCGCGGGCAGCGGTGCGGCCTATGCGCTGGTGGTGACCATGGCGAGCGCGGTGATGATCGCCACATACATCATGCTGTTGCGCCGGCGGGAGAGGGCGTGATGGAACGCCGGCCGGGCCTCGCGGCGCAGATTCTGACTTACGCCGCCGTGATCGTGCTGGCGGTGACGACCGTCGCGCCGCTGCTCTGGCTGTTCATCATGAGTATCAGCAGCCAGAAGGATCTCACCTCCCTGCCGCTGCACTGGATTCCCGATCAGGCAGATTTCTCGCGCTATCAAAAGCTGCTGACGGTGGCGGCGCATTCGGCAGGCGAGGAATTCGTCTATGCGCTGCGCAACTCACTGGGTGCCGCTCTCGGCGCGAGCGCAGTAGCACTGCTGGCGGGGATTCCCGCCGCCTACAGCTTCTCGCGCTTTCCCGGCCGCATGGGCCTGCTCTATGCCGTGCTCGGCACTTATATGATGCCGCCCGTGGCGCTGATCCTGCCGCTCTATCTGGTGTTCAGCGCTCTCAATCTGCTGAACAGCGTGGCAGCGCTGGTGATCGTCTATTGCACGATCCTGCTGCCCTTCGTCACCTGGCTGCTGAAGTCCAATTTCGACGGCGTGCCGATCGAAATCGAGCAGGCGGCGCGCATCGATGGCGCCAGTCTGTTCGGGGTGATCCGCCATGTGACCTTGCCCATCGCCAAGGCGGGACTGGGAACGGCGGCATTGTTCGCGGTGCTGCTGGCCTGGGACGAATTCTTCTATGCGCTGCTCTATACCAACGATCTGCGGGCCAAGACCCTGCCGGTGGCCATCGCCGACTTCGCCGCGGGCAGGGCGACGGATTACGCGCTGATCTCGGCCGCCGGCATCCTGACGGCGCTGCCGCCGGTGGTGATCGCCTTCTTCCTTCAGAAATCTCTGATCTCCGGTCTTGCGGCCGGCGGTGTGAAAGGCTGAGACATGAGCGAAGAGGCAAAGCCATCGGGCCTGGCGCTGATCGAAGCGGAAATCGCCCGTCAGCACGCCGATGCGCTTGCCTCCTTTGCCGGCGCCGCTATGCGCGCGGCGGAGATTGCCCGCCATGCGCGGGAGACCGGGCGCCTGCTGCTGATCGGCATGGGCGGCTCGCACTATGTCAATCGCGTGGCGGAGCCGGCCTATCGCTCGCTCGGCCTGGATGCGAGCGCGGTTGTCGTTTCCGAGCTTCTGGCGCAACCGCTCCCCGACCAGCCACGCACGGCGATCCTGACTTCGCAGTCG
>CAZQLF010000596.1:0-2068 GCA_964594035.1 uncultured Rhodospirillaceae bacterium
CGTCAAACACGCCAATCCCTGCGGCGTGGCGCTGGCGAGCGATCTGGCGAGCGCCTATCGCCGGGCGCTGGCCTGCGATCCGGTCAGCGCCTTCGGCGGTATCGTGGCGGTGAACCGGCCGCTGGACGCGCCGACAGCATCATTGATCGGCGAGCTGTTCGCCGAGGTGGTGATCGCACCCAGCTTCGCTCCCCCGGCGATCGAGCTTCTGTCGGCGAAGAAAAATCTGCGCCTGCTGGAAGCGGGATCGCTGCCCGATCCGGCAGCAGCGGGACTTGCGGTAAAGACACTGGCCGGCGGTTTTCTCGCCCAGAGCCGCGACAATGGCCGCATCGGCCGCGCCGACCTGACTATCGTGACGAAGCGCGCCCCAAGCGAGGCGGAGATCGCCGACATGCTGTTCGCCTTTGCCGTCGCCAAGCATGTGAAGTCGAACGCCATCGTCTACGCCAAGGGATTGGCCACCGTCGGCATCGGTGCCGGTCAGATGAGCCGCGTGGATTCCTCGCGCATCGCCGCATGGAAGGCGAAGGAAGCGGGCGAAGCCGCCGGCGAGACGGAAAGCCGCGCCAGAGGTTCGGTTGTCGCCTCTGACGCCTTTTTTCCCTTTGCCGATGGGCTATTGGCGGCGGCCGAAGCCGGTGCCACCGCCGTGATCCAGCCAGGCGGCTCCCTGCGCGACAAGGATGTGATCGCCGCCGCGGACAAGGCCGGCCTTGCCATGGTCTTCACCGGCATGCGCCACTTCCGGCATTAGCCGCGCCTAGCCGCCCGACAGACTCCTGAGCTCGCGATTGGCGACGGCGAGCTTGGCGAGGTCGAGGCCGCCGAGCTGCCTGAGATCGGCGATCAGCGATTCCACCCGCTGCACCGTCTGCGGCCGGCCGGCGATCCAGGCTTCCACATCGGGATCGACGCCGTTGGCCTGCTGCAGCACGTTGGCCGCGAGATCGCGCTGATGGCCGTAGAGATCCTCGATGATGGCGGCGAGTGCCAGCCGATCCCAATGCGAATCGAGATTGACGCCGGTCGTGGCCGAACGCAGCCAGTCGACATGGAAGCGCCTGCCCACGGCGAAGTAGACGCCGCCCACCTGCGCCATACTGCGGTTGGTTGCCCGCGCCAGGCGCACGATGTCGAGGCCCGCGGCCAGCAGGTCGAGCCGCGCCACGCGTAGAGCCATATCTTCCGGCACGCCATCCTTGGTGAAGCGCTCGGCCCGCGCCTTCATGGCGTTGAGGGCGCCATCGGTCACCAACCCATCGATAGTCTGGCTGAGCTCAGCGATCCCGGGGCTGAAGGTTGCGATATTGCCAGCGATATCCAGGGGCGGCGCGATGTTGCGCAGGCACCAGAGTGTGCCGTTCTCCGCCAGGCGGGTGGTCGCATCCAGCATCTCGTACTGGCGTACCGCCGGCACCTTGTTATCGAGTGCCTGGATATCGGTCCACAGCGCGCGCAGGTCGAACACGCCGCGGCAGATGGCATAGGCCCGCGCGATGTCGGAGGCGGCCATGCCGGTCTTTTCCTTCATCACATGCACGAAGGTCGAGCCGACGCGGTTCACCAGGCTGTTGGTGACGACCGTGGCAATGATCTCCCGGCGCAGCTGGTGACGTGGCAGGGCCTCGCCATGGGCCTTGGCGAGTGCTGCCGGGAAATAGTGGATCAGATCGTCGACGAGCTGGGCATCGTCCGGCAGGTCGGAAGGCAGCAGCTCGTCATAAAGCGTCATCTTCGAATAGGCGAGCAGCACCGCCAGTTCCGGCCGCGTCAGGCCCTGGCGATGGGCAAGCCGTGTATTGATGATTTCGTCATCGGGCAGGAATTCGATGGCCCGGTCCAGCTTGCCGGCGCGCTCGAGCGTGCGCATGAAGCGGCCCTGCTGGTCGATGCGATACCAGCCCTGCAGCTCCGCTACCGACAATGCCTGGCTCTGCAGATAGTTGTCGCGCAGCACGAGGGTTCCGACCTCGTCGGTCATGCCCGCTAGCAGCTTGTCGCGCTGCTTCAGGGTCATGTCGCCGGCGCTGACCAGCTCGTTCAGCGGGATCTTGATGTTCACCTC
>CAZQLF010000597.1:0-2052 GCA_964594035.1 uncultured Rhodospirillaceae bacterium
GAGGAACAGGAGAGGGGTAGGCGTCCATGGGCCAGGCCAAGAGGGCAGGTGGAGAGGAAGATGCGCGCCTGCTGATAGCCCTTATGCAGCAGCAACCGGCCTTTATCGACCTCGCCCACCACATGGTCGGGGGTCAGCGCGCAGTCGTCGAAATAGAGCGGCCGCGTGTCGGAGCTCTTCCAGCCGAGCTTCCGGTATTTCTCGCCCGGTCTGTAGCCCGGCGTGCCGTTGGGGATCAGGAACAGGCTGAAGCTCTTCTTCGCCGCCTCGGCCGGGCTGGTCACCACCAGCACCAGGGCGAAGGAGGAGATATCGGTGCCGGCATTGGTGATATAGGCCTTCTCGCCATTCACCACCCATTTGCCGTCCTTCAGCCGCCCGCGCGTGGTGAAGCCCGCCGTGTCCGACCCGGCATTGGGCTCGGTCCCGGCGATGGCGCAGATTTTCTTGCCGGCGACGATGTCGGGCAAAAATTTCTCCTTCTGCGCCTGGCTGCCGAAGCGGCTGAGGGTGAGGCCGGTGGCGACGCTGACCATGGTCGAGACCGCCAGCGACTGGTCGCAACGCGCGATCTGCTCCAGCGCCAGCACCATCTCGAACGTGCCCAGCCCCGTGCCGCCGACATCCTCGCCGAAGGGGATGGAGGGCACGCCGATCTCGGCCAGCTCATGGAACAGGCTGGTAGGGAAGACGCCGTCGCGGTCGAGCTTTTCCGCGACCGGGGCGATCCGCTCCTGTGCGAAGGCCTCGACGGTGGCTTGGAGGTTCTTCTGGTCGTCGGTGAGGAGGAAGTTCATACGGTAGCTCTTTGCGTAAAACCCCCTCGCCCCTCGGGGGAGAGGGAGGGGCCCACGGAGTGGGAGGGTGAGGGGGGCTCGCGCCGCCCGTTCGATGTCACCGAGAAGGCGGCGGCAGCCCCCCTCACCCGGCGCTTCGCGCCGACCTCTCCCCCGAGGGGCGAGGCGCTTTCAAGCCAGCTCATAATGGAAATCCGTGATCCGCCCCTCGGGCGTGTCCTTGAACACCACCTTCACCTTCGCCCCCGGCTTCAGCTTCGCAGCGGCCGCCGGCACATCGGACAAATCCAGGCCCCGCACGAAATTCACCAGGGCGGTCGAGGCATTATCCAGCCGCGCATAGGCGATAGCATAGGGCGGCGGGGGCAAATTCTCGAACGCGGCGGTGACGATGGTGGCGGCCTCGATCGTGCCCTGGTGGCCGACCTCGACCCAGCCGTCGCAGGGCTCGAAGGCGCGCTCGCAATAGGCGCGCGGCGGCAGGTAGGCGATGCCGGAGGCGCTGCAGTGGCTGGCCAGGATCTTCTTCTGCTTCAGCGCGTCGAAGAAATGGCCGGCGACCTTGCCCACCGAATAGTTGTAGCGGACATGCCATTCGCCATGGATGACGTCGTCTGCGTTCATTGCATGATTCCTTTTGGCGTGTGGTCGTCGCCCAGCACGGTGACGGTGAAGAATTGGGTGGAGCCGCCGGCGGCGGTGGCGACGGCGTTATGGACGCCCGCCACCTGGTTCTCGCCGGCCTTGCCCATGATCTGGTTGGCGGCATCCACCACCCGCACGAGGCCGGTGACGCCGATCGGATTGGTGCACAGCGTGCCGCCGGAGGGATTGACGGCAACTTGGCCATCCAAGTCCCAGCCGCCGTCCTGATCGATGGCGGCCGCCCGGCCGCGCCCGCAGAAGCCCAGCCCGTCGATGATCGGATACTGGAAGGTGGAGAACGGATCATAGAGCTCCGCCACCTGCAGCTGGCTCGCCGGGTCGGTGATACCGGCCTGGCGATAGGCCTCGTAAGCCGCGATATGCTCGCCGTCATGGTCTGAGAATTCGGTCTCGGAGAACACGCCCATGCGGTCGCCCATGAACACCGAGTGGGTGATGGCGCTGACCCCGTTGACGAAGGCCGGCCGGGCGCACTTCTCCTTGGCGACCTCAAGGTTCGAGAGCACCACGGCGGCCGCGCCCGACGAACGCGGGCAGATGTCGAACCTTTTGTACGGATAGGCGACGCGCGGCGAGTTCATCACGTCGT
>CAZQLF010000598.1:0-2041 GCA_964594035.1 uncultured Rhodospirillaceae bacterium
GGCTACTGTCTCAGGGCCTTCCTTGACGATCAATTGCTCCAAGCTGTCCGCCATGCGCGTGGCGAACTGCTCCTCGCTCTCGCCAGGTTTGCCGAAGCGGTAATAGTGCGGGCATTCGGTATGCAGGATGCGCGCGATCGGAAGATCGAAGTCGTTATGACACATGGGTAGCCCGGTCATCGAGGCGGCGGCCACCGTCACGCCGTGATAGCCCTTGATGCGGGCAATGATCTTTTTCTTCTCCGGCCGGCCGATGGCATTGTTGTAGTACCAGATCATCTTCACGGCGGAATCGTTGGCTTCCGAACCGGAGTTCGTGAAATAGGCCTTCGACATCGGCACCGGCGCCATGCCCACCAGCTTCTCGGCCAAGTCGATGGTCACATCCGACACCTTCTGGGTGAAGGTGTGGTAGTAGGGCAGCTTGCGCATTTGCGCGGCGGCGGCTTCCACCAGCCGCTCCTCGCCATAGCCCAGCGACAGGCACCAGAGGCCCGACAGGCCCTCGATGTATTCCTTGCCTTCGTCGTCGTAGATGTAGACGCCCTTGCCGTGCGAGATGACCAGCGAGCCTTCCGCCTCGTTCTTCTTGGCGTTGGTGTAGGAATGCAGGTGAAATGCGATGTCACGCGCGGCGTTGGAGTTGCTGCGAACGGTCATGATGTCCTTCCGGTTTGCCTGATCTCGGTGCCGGGTGGCGCCTGCTGAGACAGGTTCCGGCCGTCCTTTTCTCGGCGGCCGGTTTGGTGAAAGATGGGCGAAACTATCCACGGCAGCCGGATGAAAGTCAAAGCCCGGCACGTTCGGAAATCGCATGCCAGCCCGCAGGTTTATGCGCGAAAACAGGGGCCATTTTCATGTCCGCCGCCAAGCAATTCGCTCTCGACTGGGTCCTCAAGAACCGCCGCAGGCTTTCCGACTGGAACCAGGTCATCTGGCATTACGCCGAGCCGGCGCTGCGCGAATACAAATCGGCGGCCTGGTACGTAAAGCGCCTGCGCGCCGAAGGCTTCAAAGTGGAAGCGGGCAGTGCCGGCATGCCGACGGCTTTCTGCGCGCGCTACAGCCGGGGCCGTGGCGGGCCGGTGATCGGGGCCTATGCCGAATACGATGCGGTGCCGGGAAATTGCCAGGCGGCCACAACCCGCCAGATGCCGCGCAAGGGTCTGAGCAAGCATGCCGCCGGCCATACCGATCCGCATTCCGCACTCGGCATTGGTGCATTCGGCGGCGTGCTCGCGGCCAAGGCCGCGATGGAAAAGCACGGCATCAAGGGCACGATTGTCTTCTTCGGCGAGCCGGCGGAGAAGCTGCGCCTCTCCAAGCCGGTGCATGCCGCCAAGGGTTATTACGACGGCATCGATGCTTTCATCAGTTTCCATCCCACCTACATGCTGCCGCTGGCCAATACCACGCGCTGGGACACTCATTGCGGGGCGGCCTATCTCTGCATCTACAGCTTTGAGTGCGATGAGCCGGAGACCTGGCTGACCGGTGACAAGGCAAGCGGCGCCTTGCCCGCCTATCATTCGGCAGCGCGGGCGCCGGGGGCCAACGACGCGCTGTTTTTGATGTTCTCGCTGGCAAAGCAGCTGCAATCGAACACGCTGCCTTTCAGCAGCAGCTGGTCGATGAGCGAAGCCATCCTGACCGCGGGCCAGGCGACGGCCGACAACCTGCCCGCGCAGCTTTCCCAGATCCAGTACATCTGGCGCGTACCGACGGTGGAGATGGCAGAACAAGTTTCACGCGCTCTCGACAATTCGGCGGAAACGGCGGCCAGGGCAAGCCATTGCCGCTGGCGCAAGACCTGGGTGGTGAAATCGCGCCCTGGCCTGCCGAACCATGTGCTGGCGCGGCTCACCTTCGACAACATCAAACTGGCCGGGGCGCCGCGCTGGGAGGGCGAGGCGATCAGGGCTGCCCAGGCAATCCAGCGCGAACTGAAGTTGAAACCGATGGCGCGGCCTTATGTCGAAGCCTGCGAGCAGACTATCGAGCCCAAGGAGGCGGAACTGATCCTTCGCCAGGATCTGCCGCC
>CAZQLF010000599.1:0-2029 GCA_964594035.1 uncultured Rhodospirillaceae bacterium
GGGCATTCCTCGCGCTCGCTGGCCCAGCGCCACCAGGACTCTTCCACTGCGTCAGCGTTTGCTCCGCGATCTACTTCCGGCAGGTAGAAGAGTTCGCCGAAACCCCGGCACTTGGGGCACCAGCCCTGGCTGGAATTATAGCTGAAATTCTTGGGGTCCAGGATGCCGAAGGACTTCCGGCACTGGGGGCAGGCGCGTTCGGTCGAATGCACCGCCAGGTTCCCATTCGCCGCGAGCGCAAACAGGGTTCCCTTCCCGAGCAGCAAGCTCTCAGCAACAATCGCGTGAAGGGCATTCGAGGCCTTGTCATCCGTCTTGCGCCCCGAGATGGCTTTTCCAGCCTTGGTCAATACACCGGTCACAACCTCGACATCATGCTCCTTGAAGCGGTCGAGCCGGAATTCGCCTGCAGTGGGATGCATCACGCCATCGGCCCGCAGCGTTTCAAAACCTTGCTTCCGCGCCCACTCGGCTTGTTCGGAATGGAAGCCCTTCCGGTTCCGCACCAGCGGCGCGAGCAAGGTCAAGGGACCACGGGTCTTGGCCTCCGCCCCGAGCAGAGAGCAAATCTGCCCCTGGGTCTGCCCTCCCACTGGGATGTCGCAGTCGGGGCAATAAGCAGTGCCCAGGCGCGCGTAGAGCAGCCGGATGAAATGATAGATCTCCGTGACCGTCGCCACGGTGCTCTTGCCGCCGCCACGCGAGGTGCTTTGCTCGATGCTGACGGTTGGCGGCAGTCCGGAAATGAGATCGACATCGGGCCGGGCCATCTGCTCGACGAATTGCCGGGCATAGGCGCTCATGGAATCCAGAAAGCGGCGCTGCCCCTCAGCGAACAGGAGATCGAAGGCCAGGGTGCTCTTTCCCGAGCCGCTCACGCCGGTCACCACCACGAACTTGCCGCGCGGAATCTCGATGGAGAGATTCTTCAAGTTATGCTCCCGGGCGCCCTGGATGGCGATGTGTCCGTCTGGCTGCGATGTCATGGCAAAAATGCTGCGCGGACGTTTAGCACACCGGGGCCGGGGGGCAACTCTTAGGGGACACTGGAAATTCCGCGCAAGCTTGGCGAAAGCGTGGGAAGCGATATGATTCGAGGGCATGACGCTCCGAAGATTCCTCACGGTCACCTTCTGCAGCACCATCTCCCTTTCCGCCGCCAATTGGCCCTCCTGGCGGGGGCAGGATCAAAATCAAATTTCACCCGAACAAGGGGTTCCCGTCGCTGCGACATGGTCAGCCGACGGATCCTCCAGCAACGGCTTCAGCCTGGCGATCGCGGTGTCGATCGGGATCTGGCCCGGCAGCAGCTTGCCGTCGCCCTGGGGCGAAGCATCGCCGCCGAGATCGAGCGAGCCTTGCGCCTCGCCGCCCGGCGCTCGATGGCGCAGCGGCAGGTAGGCGGCGCGCCGCCGGCTCGAGTTGACGTTGCCCCACGGCCCTTCGAGCAGGGCAAGCGAGAGGCCGACCAGGCCGGCATTGTTCGAATCGAGCGCGTCGGTCTCGCAGTCGAAGGCGACGACGCCTGCCCTGGTCGCCTCGGCGACCCATTCGTCGAGCGCCTTCTCGTCCTGGATCAGCTCGTAGTCGGCCTGGGTGAAGGGCCGGTTGCTCCTGGCGCGGACCGGCGCGGTTCTGGGGACGGGGGGCGACGCTGCCGCCGGCTGGACCGACGGAGCGGCCGGCGCCACCGGATCACTCGCCTCGCCGAGCTCGCCGCGGAAGCGCTGCAGCAGGCTCTTGAAGCCCTGCTGCTCGAGCCACGGCAGCAGCACGTTGGGATCGGGCTTGCGCTTGTCGAAAGAATCGGGATCGGAGGGCGGCGGCACGTCGTCGCGCAGCGTCACGAGCTTCAGCGAAATGCGCGCCAGCTCGGCGTTCTGCTGCAGCGCTTCGCGACGCTTGGGCTGCTTGATCTCGCCGGCGCGCGTCAGCAACGCTTCGAGATCGCCGTACTCGGTAATCAGCTGGGCCGCGGTCTTGACGCCGATGCCGGGCACGCCCGGGACGTTGTCCGTCGAATCGCCGG
>CAZQLF010000600.1:0-2018 GCA_964594035.1 uncultured Rhodospirillaceae bacterium
ACCACCAGTTCGCGGGCTGCGACAGCAACAGCCAGGCTGGCCGGCCGAGCGCACCGGCGAGGTGAGCGGCGGGCGAATCCACCGTGATCAGCAGATCCACGCTCTCCACGACCGCCGCCATCTCACCCCAGATCACCTCGCGGGGAAACTCCGCGCCGAGATCGGTGATGCGGTGAGAAAGACCAGCGGCAACAATCTCCGCACCCCGGCTTTCGGCGTTGATCGCGATGAAACTGCCCTGGGTGCGGCCTGCCAGCTCCGTCAGCGCCTGAGTCGGCAGATCCGCGCGGCGATCACGTGGGGCGTCATTGCCCGTTCCACCCCGCCAGGCAAGCCCGATGCGCGGCGCCGGCAATTGCGCCAGGCGCGCGCGCCAGGGTTCCAGCAAGCCGGGCGGCGGTCTCAGCCATCCGAGGATCGGGGGAATCAGTTCGATGCGAAGGCCAAGCAGGCGCGGCAGGCTCGAAAGGCGCACGGCGAGATCGCAAGGAGGCACCTCGCCACCTGGCTCAAGCAGCGCCGTGATGCCGGGCAGGCTGGCGAAAAGCCCGAACAAACCCTTGGCACAGCGCAGATGCACTTGCGCCCCGCCGGCGGCAACGCTGGGCAGCAGGCGCGCGAGCAGCAGGGTCTCCTCGATATTGTCGCTCGCCTCGACCAGCAAACGCTTGCCGGCGATGTCCTCGCCCTGCCAGGCGGGAAGCGGAAGTTCGCCGATATCGTGTCCGGCTTCGAAGCCGGGCCAACCGGCGGCAAAATCGCCCGCCTTCAGCAGGGCTTCGCCGAGGCGCGCCTGTGCTTTCTTTGACTCCGGTTCGCGTTCGTTCGCCTGGCGCAGCACGCCAATGACGTCCAGTGGGCGGTCGAGACTATCCAGCAATGCAGCGAACGCGAGCATGGCGCCGACATTGTCGGGGTCGGCGGCAATGGCTCGATCGCAGACGGCTACGGCATCGGCAATCTGCTGATCGGCGATCAGCGCCTCGGCGAGAGCCGTCTGGATTGCTGCGTCCTGAGGCGCGAGTGCGGCGGCGCGCCGCAGGCTGTCGATGGCCGCGTCATAGCGGGCTTCGTCGAGCAGCAGCTTGCCCATCTCCACCAGCGGCCGCGGGTTGCGCGGCGCGAGTGCGATCGCCTGCTGGAAGGCAGCGAGTGCGCCGACGCGATCGCCGGTCGCACGCAGCGCCAGCGCCAGGCCGACATGGCCCGCGGGCACGCGCGGCTGGGTCTTCAGCGAGCGGCGATAGAGCGTGACCGCTTCGGCTGGCTGGTTATCGTCCAACAAGACTGCAGCGAGGTTGCGTTCGATCAGCGGTTGCGTCGGAGCGAACTTCAATGCCGTGCGCAGCGATTGGATGGCTTCTGCCAGCCGACCCTGGCGATGCAATGAGACGCCAAGATTGCGATGGGCGTCGGCGTACGACGGATTGGCGGCGATCGCCCGGTGAAAGGCTTCGTCCGCCTCCACCGGTTTGCCCTGCATGGCGAGCACGGCGCCCAGTTTTGCATGCGGCACCGCGTTGTCCGGTGCTGCCTGGCCCGCGCGCTGGAACAATGCCGCCGCCTCCGGCAAGCGGCCTGTCTTCAACATGAAATTGCCGAGGGCCACTAGTGATTCCAGATGATTGGGCACGCTTTCGGCAATCTGGCCATAGAGCGTGGCGGCGTCGCCCAGCCGCCCTTCGTTCTGCCGGCGCTGGGCGATCTTCTCCGCCTCCGCCACGTCGAGCGTCACACCCGGCAGGACGATCTGGGCGGCCGGATCCACGATGCGATCCGGGGGCGGCGTTGGCGCGGCAGGCGACAGTGCAGGCTCTCCTTCGGCCCCGAACAGTAATGATGGGGGCCCCGACCGCAACCGACTTCTGGCGGGCAACTCTGTCCCTTATTTGCCCTCCCGGCCTGATTGAGAATCTGCCGTCGGCGGGACGACCCCTGCCCCGTGCTTCGACCTTCGAACTGCCCCGATCTTGCTCTATGGTGCCGCGCCATGAATATTTGGGGAAAGCTCGTGGGCG
>CAZQLF010000601.1:0-848 GCA_964594035.1 uncultured Rhodospirillaceae bacterium
AAAACGCGACGATGGCGGAGCGCACGGTCATTCAATGGGACAAAGACGACGTCGAGGCAATCGGGCTGTTCAAGGTGGACATCCTCGGGCTCGGCGCGCTGACGCAGCTCGACCTGTGCTTCCGGCTGCTCGAGCAGCATCGCGGCGTGAAGCTATCGATGGCGACGATCCCCGAAGGCGATGCCCCGACCTACGAGGTGATCTGCCGCGCGGACACGGTCGGCGTCTTCCAGATCGAGTCGCGCGCGCAGATGTCGATGCTGCCGCGGCTCAGGCCGCAGAATTTCTATGACCTCGTCATCGAGGTGGCGATCGTGCGGCCGGGCCCGATCCAGGGCGACATGGTGCACCCCTATCTGCGCCGGCGGCAGGGCAAGGAGGAAGTCAATTATCCCAGCCTGGAGCTCAAAAAGATTCTCGGCAAGACGCTCGGCGTGCCGCTGTTCCAGGAACAGGCGATGAAGATCGCCATCGTCGCGGCGAATTTCACCCCCGACGAGGCCGACCAGCTTCGCCGCGCCATGGCCACCTTCCGCAAGAACGGCACGATCCACCAGTTCGAGACCAAGCTGATCGAGGGCATGGTGGCGAATGGTTATGAGCGCGATTTCGCCGAGCGCTGCTTTCACCAGATCGAAGGCTTCGGCGAATACGGCTTTCCCGAAAGCCATGCCGCGAGCTTCGCGCTGCTCGCCTACATCTCGGCCTGGATGAAGCATCACTATCCGGCGGTCTTCGCCTGCGCGCTGCTGAACAGCCAGCCCATGGGTTTCTATGCTCCGGCGCAGATCGCGCGCGATGCCATCGACCATGGCGTGGAGGTGCGCCCCGTGGACGTCAATTTCAGC
>CAZQLF010000601.1:858-2012 GCA_964594035.1 uncultured Rhodospirillaceae bacterium
CGGGTGAAGGAATGCGTCATCCTGCTGCCGCGACTGGAAAACGCCATGAACGGCTACGCCCTGCGACTGGGCTTCCGCCAGATCAAGGGAATGGCCGAGGCGGAGGCGAAGCGCCTGGTCGAACACCGGGGCAACGGCTATGCCGACAGTCTGTCGCTCAGCCGGCGCGCGGGTCTTTCAATGCGCACTCTCGCTGCCCTCGGCCGGGCCGATGCCTGCCGCTCACTGGGCCTCGACCGGCGCCAGGCGCTCTGGGCGCTGCAGGGGTTGGGCGAGGTGCCGTTGCCGCTGTTCCGGGCTGCAGCAGAAGAGGAGCAGGGGGCGGAAGAGCCGGTCAGCTTGCCGGAGATGAGCCTCGGCGAACATGTGGCCGAGGATTATTCGACCCTGCATCTCTCGCTGAAGACTCATCCCTTGGCCCTGCTGCGCCAACGCCTGCCGCGCCATCTCGATCTGCCGGCCATCCGGCTGGCCGATATCAGGAACGGCGATAAGGTCGGCGTGGCGGGGCTGGTGCTGGTGCGCCAGCGCCCGGGTACGGCAAGCGGCGTGATCTTCGCCACCCTGGAGGACGAGACCGGCATCGCCAACATTGTCATCTGGCCGCGCGTCTATGAACGCTACCGGCGCATCGTGCTGACCTCTCATCTGATGGGCGTGGTCGGGCACCTGCAGTGCGAGGGCATCGTCATTCATGTGGTGGCCGACAAGCTGATCGATCTCAGCCATCTGCTGGGTGAGATGGCCGAAGGATCACCGGCTCCGCCCGCTCCGCTTGCCCGCGCCGACGAGGTAGCCCGGCCGGGCAATGATCATCGGGTGAAGGGCTATCAGTCACGGGATTTTCACTAGCCCCCGGGCTCCCTATATAGGGTTATCAGCCACGGAGGTTTCTCATGCAGTTGAATGCCGACTTCACCAAGCGGGTTGTTGTTCACGCCGCACAGCAAAGCTGGGTTGCTTCGCCGATGGCCGGTGTGGAGAGGCGCATGCTCGATCGCATTGGCGACGAGGTGGCGCGCGCCACCAGCATCGTTCGCTACGCGCCGGACAGCCATTTCTCTCCGCATGTCCATGACGAGGGTGAGGAATTCCTGGTGCTCGATGGCGTCTTCGAGGATGAGCACGGCAAATTTCCGGCGGGCAGCTACATC
>CAZQLF010000602.1:0-2004 GCA_964594035.1 uncultured Rhodospirillaceae bacterium
ATCGGAGTCGCCCTCGTCGTGCAGCCCGGCCAGGCCGTAACGGAAGATGAGGTGCTGGAATGGGTTCGTACCCGCCTGCGCTCATCGCGCGTGCCGAGCGTGGTCCGGTTCCGCGCCGAGCTGCCGTATAACGAGATGGGCAAGGTGCTGCGCCGGGTTATTCGCGCGGAGATGAGCCAAGAACCGTAGGGTGGAAGAGCGAAGCGTATTCCACCAGCCGTGCGAAGCACGGCATTAGGTGCTCGGGCTTGCATCGAATGGTGGAATACGCTTCGCTCTTCCACCCTACTTAGTCACAGCCTGCCCAAGATCGCCGCGCTGCGCCCGGCCGAGGCCAGCACGACCTCGGCGCCCTTCACCTGATTGGCGGCGGTGCCGCGGATCTGCCGCACCGCCTCCAGCAGGTTGTTGACGCCATGGATATAGCCCTCGCCCAAGAGGCCGCCATGGGTGTTGACCGGCAGGCTGCCGTCGAGCGCGATATGCCCGTCCCGGATGAAATCCTTCGCCTCGCCCCTGCCGCAGAAGCCGTGCGCCTCCAGCGCCATATGGACGATGGGCGAGAAATTCTCATAGAGCAGCGCGACGTCGATATCCTTGGGGCCGAGGCCGCTCTGGTTCCACAGCTGAGCGCTGATCGCCCGGACGTCCTGGAACTCGGTCAAATCCGGCCGGTAGTAATTGAACATCTCGTGGCTGCCATGGACATGGCTCTGGGTGGCCGCCAGCACCCGCACGCCGCCGTTCTTCAAGTCCTTGGCGCGCTCAGCCGAAGTCACGATCAGGGCCACGCCGCCGTCGCTCTCCTGGCAGCAATCGAGCAGGCGCAGCACCGGCTCGACGATCCAGCGGGAATTCTGGTGATCGTCCTTTGTGATCGGCTTCTCATAGAACCAAGCCCGCGGGTTGGTCGCCGCGTTGGCGCGGGCGACGACGACATAGTCGGCGAGGTCCTCATTGGTGACGCCGTAGGTCTCCATATAGGGCTGGTACCACATGGCGTAGATCTTGGCCGGCGTGTCGAGCCCGAAGGAGACATGGATGTCGCGCTCCTGCGGCGCGCCGAAAGGCTGGCCGAAGCGCTTGCCGGAGCGTTCGTTGAAGGCGCGATAGATCAGCACCGCCTTGGCCATGCCCGCCGCCACCGCCGCCGAGGCGAGCTGCACCGTGGCGCTGGCGCCCCCACCGCCGCCCGGCGTGCGGGCGACCCATTTGAGCTCCGGCACGCCGAGGCTATGCATCACCTCCAGCTCGTCATTCGAATCCAGCTTGAAGGTGACCATGCCCTCGATGTCCAAAGGCTTCATGCCGGCATCGTCGAGCGCCGTCTTGGCCGCCTCGACCGCGAGCTGGAGTTCACTGCGGCCGGAGAATTTGGAGAATTCGGTCTGGCCGATGCCGACGATGGCGGTGTTCCGCAGCAGGGTGGTCATTGCGCCGCCCCCGCCGGATGGAACTGGTGGAGGAAGACGCCGTCGACATCCTGGAAGGTGACTTCGACCGGCATGCCGAGCCTGACCTCATCCGGCTCCACGCCCTGCAGGTTGGAGACCAGCCTTTGGCCGCCCTCCAGCTCAACCAGGATCACGATGCGGGGGTGGGCGTCCGGGCGCGTCGGGTGCTTGGAGACGATCCAAGCGCGGATGACGCCGCGCCCCGCCGCCTCGCGCGGCTCCCATTCCAGCGACTGGCATTGCGGGCACATCGGCCCCAGCGGCTGGCGGATCTCACCGCAGCCGCTGCAGCGCTGGAACAGCAGCTTCCCCTTGTCGACGCCTTCCCAAAAGAAATCCTGATCGCCCATTATTCACCCTTATTGACCGGGGCCTTTACCCCTGCACGCTACACCGGCGCAAAGGGCGTTGGCGTAGCAAAAACTACCAAATTTCAGGTCGCAATCGCACAAGAAGCGCGCTTTTCGTCACTGAATAATCCGCTGCACCACGCAACCCCGTTCTGTATAGTCTAGAAAAATCTTAGCTTCTCAGGCCCCAACATCTATGC
>CAZQLF010000603.1:0-1999 GCA_964594035.1 uncultured Rhodospirillaceae bacterium
AAGGATCTCACCGAGCGCGAGGAGCGCGAGGCTGCCCGCCTCGACAAGCGTATTGCCACCGAGACCTATTGGTATCTGCGCGGAGTCACGGCGCGGCGCAGCCGCAATGAAGGCCGCAGGCGCCGCCTGCAGGCACTGCGCGCTGAGCGGGCCCGACGCATCGTCCGGCCCGGCCGCGCGGCGCTGGCCAGCGAAACCGCACCTGTCGGCGGTCAGCTCGTCGTCGAGGCGCGCAACATCACCAAGCGCTTCGGCGAGCGCACCCTGCTGCGCGATTTCTCGACCCGCATCCTGCGCGGCGATCGCATCGGCATCGTCGGTGCCAATGGCGTGGGCAAGACAACACTGCTCAAAATCCTGCTGGGTGAGATGGCGCCGGACAGCGGCACCGTGCGCCATGGCACGAATTTGATCGCAGCCAATCTCGACCAGCAGCGCTTGCCGCTGCGGGAAGACGCCACGCTCTGGCAGACGCTGGCACCGGGCGGGGGCGACAGCATCATGGTGCGCGGCGTACAGAAGCATGTGGTGGGCTATCTGCGCGAATTCCTGTTCGACGAGCGCCAGGCGCTGATGCAGGTCTCGCGGCTTTCCGGCGGCGAGCGGGCGCGCCTGCTGCTGGCCCTGCTTTTCGCCTGGCCCAGCAATCTGCTGGTCATGGACGAACCCACCAACGACCTCGATCTCGATACCCTTGATCTGCTGGAAGAAGTATTGGCCGACTACGACGGCACAGTTCTGCTGGTGAGCCATGACCGGGATTTTCTCGATCGGCTGGTGAGTTCGGTCATCGTCATGGCGGGCGATGGCTCGGCGATCGAACATGCCGGCGGCTATTCCGATCTGCCGCGCCTGGCGCCGCCACCGGTCGAGCCGGCTAAGCCCGCCACGAAGGTGCTGCGGCCCGCGCGCCCGCGCAGCACGGTGCGGCTCAGCTTCAATGAGCAGCGTGCGCTGGATCAGCTGCCCGGCGAGATCGAACGGCTGACGGCCGAGATCGCCAGGGCAGAGACCGCACTTGCCGATCCCACCATCCGCGAACGCCAGGCCATCGCCGAGATGGCCCAGCGCCTGGCCAATGCGAAGGAGCTGCTGACCCACGCCGAGGAACGCTGGCTGGCGCTGGAGGCCAAGCGCGAGGCCGCTGACCGTAAGGAAGGCTCATGAGCGAGCATATGCGTGCCCGCCAGTACCTCGCCTTGCTGGCGGTCGCCTTCATCTGGGGCATCAATTTCGCTGTGGTGAAGATCGGCCTGATGCATTGGCCGCCGCTGCTGTTCGTCGCCATCCGCTTCGTCTCGGTGGCGCTCGCCCTCTCGCCCTTCCTGCGCCCGCTGGCACGGGGCAAGTTCATCCATGTGCTGGGCCTTTCGGCCACACTCGGCGTCTTTCAGTTCGGCACCATGTTCTTCGGCATGGAGCATCTGGATGCGGCAACCGCAGCGATCGCCGTGCAAATCCAGGTTCCGTTCGCCGCGATCCTGGCCGCCATCGTGTTCGGCGAAACGCTGCACTGGCGGCGCATCCTGGGCATCGCGCTCGCCTTCGCCGGCGTTGCCTGCCTTGCCGGCAAGGTGCATTTCGCCAACGGCCAGCTGCTATCGCTCGCCCTCGTGCTCGCTGCCTCCTGCATCTGGGGCACCTCCAGCGTACAAATCAAGCTGCTGGGCGACGATGTCGAGGTGCTGAATTTGAATGCCTGGGTCGCTTTGCTGGCTACGCCGCAGACGCTGATCGCCTCCTTCATCTTCGAAAGCGGTCAGTGGCAGGCGATCGCCACGGCCGATCTCAAGTCCTGGGCGGTCATTGCCTATCAGGCGATTTTCGTGAACGTTGTGGGCTATTCCATCTGGTATCGGATGATGCGGAAATTCCCCGTCAACCAGGTCATGCCCTTCACGCTGCTGGTGCCGATCTTCGGCGTGCTCTCCGGCGTGGTGGTGCTGGGCGAACAACTGACCGGGCTCATGCTGCTGGGTGCGGGGCTCGCGCTCGCGGG
>CAZQLF010000604.1:0-1998 GCA_964594035.1 uncultured Rhodospirillaceae bacterium
CCGGCTTTTTGCTGAAAGGGCCGCGGCTGCCGATGGCGAGCTGGTCGACATCATCGGCAACATGGCTATCGTCCGCTCCTTCGGCGGCGTTCCACGCGAGACCCGCCGCGTCAGGGAGGCTCTCGACCGCGAAGCGATAGTGCGCCGCTGCGGCCTGCTCCACATGGACCGGCTGCGCACGCTGCATTCCGCCATGGTCGTGATCATGATGGTGGCATTGCTCGCCTGGGCGATCATGTTGTGGCAGCGCGGCAGTGCCACCACCGGCGATGTGGTTCTCGTCTGCACGCTGGGATTCTCCATCCTCCGGGCAACACGCGAACTGGCTTATGCCTTCGTCGACGTGTCGCAGCACATGGCCCGCCTCGCAGAAGCGACCGGCGTCCTGCTGCAGCCCCATGAAATCTGCGACCGGCCGGATGCAGGCCCGCTCGCTGCCGGCGCCGGCGCCATCGCCTTCGAGCATGTCGACTTCACCTATGCCCGAACAGCGCACATCCTGGAGAACTTCAGTCTCGCCATCGCCCCCGGCCAGCGCGTCGGCTTGGTCGGCGAGTCAGGCGGCGGCAAGTCGACACTCTTTGCCCTGCTGCAGCGCTTCTACGACGTCCAGGCGGGGCGGATCCTGATCGATGGACAGGACATCGCGCATATCACGCAGGCCAGTTTGCGCGAGCGGCTGGCGATCGTGCCGCAGGACACATCCCTGTTTCACCGCTCCATCATGGACAACATCCGCTACGGCCGGCCCGAGGCCAGCGACGAGGACGTCATCGCCGCGGCAACAGCGGCGCGCGCGCTGGGATTCATCGAGGCGATGCCGCAGGGCTTTTCTACCCTCGTCGGCGAGCGCGGCGTGAAACTCTCCGGCGGCCAGCGCCAGCGCATCGCCATCGCCCGCGCGTTCCTGAAGGATGCGCCGATCCTGCTGCTCGACGAGGCGACCTCGGCGCTGGACATCGAATCCGAGGAAGCGATCCGTTCCGCGCTGGATCGCCTCATGCGCGGCCGTACGGTACTGGCCATCGCCCATCGCCTGTCGACCCTGCGCGGCTTCGACCGCATCCTCGTGCTGCAGGCGGGGCGCATCGTGGAAGACGGCCCGCCGGATCACCTCATGCGCGGCAGCGGACCCTATCGCCGTCTCATCGAACGCGAGATGGCGCGGTTGCCAGCGAAGCCCGAAGGGGCAGTCTTGTAGAAACGTGCCAAAGGACGGCCGTCGCTGCCTACTTCGCCGGCGGACGATCTCCCGCTAGATTCCAATAGTTGTCGTCCATCGACAGAGGAGCGGCGATGAGCCCCACCTATGCGGCCTTTTCGGAGAACGAGCATCGCGAGCGTCTGGCCCGGGCCCGAAAGATCCTGCGGCAGAACGGCATCGATTGCTGCGTGAGCGTGGCGCCGGAGCATCTCTACTATCTCGCTGGCTATGATTCCTGGGTCAGCGTCAACAGCCCGCAGGCGCTCATCTTCATGGCCGATAGTGGCGAACCGGCGCTGGTGGTGCGGGACGTCGACCTTGCCTTGCCGCGCGAGACGTCCTGGGTCTCCGACATCCGCAGCTATCATCTTCTGCGTGACGATGTGCCGGCGCTGATCGGCGAGGTGGCGCGAGAAAAGGGCCTCACCGGGGGCAAGGTCGCCATGGAAATCCAGTCCTACGCTCTGCCCCATTCCCTCGGCCTTGCCATCGCGCACGCCTGGTCGCCGGCAGTTGTCGTTGACGGCACGGACATTCTGGGCGCAGCACGACTGCTCAAATCGCCGCAGGAGATGGGCTATCTGCGCCAGGCCGCGCGCTACGCCGCGGCGGGCCTTGATGGCGCGCGGCGCTCGCTGAAGCCCGGCATCACGGAAATCGCGTTGGCCGCGGCGGTCGAGGGCGAAATGCGCCGCGCCGGCAGCGATTACTGGTCGATCCCGACCGAATTGGCAAGCGGGCCCAGATCGGCCGGGGGGTCCGGCCCACCCCCGGGATGGGAGGACTAGACCGGG
>CAZQLF010000605.1:0-1985 GCA_964594035.1 uncultured Rhodospirillaceae bacterium
GCTCGCCGAAGAAATTCACGCGCACTTCATTGGCGCCGCGGTCGGCGTTCTCGCCGCTGTGGAGAGGCTGGTGCATGTCGCCCACAAAGTGAATGATGAACTTCAACGCCTCGACGCGCTCGGTGCGATTGGCGCTCGATTCGAGCGCCTTGTTCACGCGCTCGAGCGCGAGCGTGACGCCGCCGCGCTTGGGGCAGTATTCCGAAGAGTGTGTGCGCGGCGCGGTGAGCGGCAGATCGATGAAGTGCCAAGCGGCGGCAGCTATCCCTCGCAGAGCGACTTGCGCCTGCACTTCGGTCTGGGCGAGGCTAACCGAGTCGACCGGTTGACTGTACGATGGCCCAGCGGCCTCGTGGATAGGATCGACAGCATTCCCGCCGACCGCCATATCGTCGTGGAGGAAGGCACCGGAACCTGGCGGAAGAAGCGGTAAAGCGCGGCAGAGATCAGGCTAGAATTTCTTTGACGACGCGGGCTTCGAATACTGACGTGAGCTTTTCCTTCAAGCCACTCTGATCGAAGACCAACTTCTGATAGTCGAGACCCAGAAGGTGGAGGAGGGTGGCGTGCCAGTCGGTGACACTGACCTTGTTTTCGACCGCTTCATAGCCGATGTCATCCGTAGCGCCATAAACGGTGCCGGGCTTGACGCCGCCACCCGCCATCCAGAGCGTAAAACCTTTTGGATTATGGTCACGCCCGGCAGAGGGGCCGGCATCGGTCTGCGCGATGGGCGACCGGCCGAATTCGCCGCCCCAGATGACGAGTGTGCTATCCAGTAACCCGCGCTGCTTCAGATCGGCCAGCAGAGCCGCAGTCGGCTTGTCGGTTCGCTGGCTGGCGTCTCGCATGCCACTTTCCAGGCCCGTGTGGTTATCCCAGATTTGTCCGTTGATATAAAGCTGGACGAATCGTACTCCCCGTTCCACCAGGCGCCGGGCCATCAGGCATCGCCGGCCATAGGAGTCGGTCGAATCCTGGCCGATGCCGTACATCTCCCGCGTGGACTCGCTTTCTTTGGTGATGTCCAGAGCATCGCTGGCTTCCACCTGCAGCCGGGCCGCTAATTCATAGCTGGCGATGCGCGCATCCAGTTGAAGCTCGTTGGGGTGCTGCCGCTTGTGGATGCGGTCGAGGCGGGAGATCAGGTCGCGTTCGGCGTTGATGACATCGGCGGGCTTCTCGAAGTCCGGCCGCAGATCGAGAATGGGTGAGCCGACGGATCGCAAGCGCGTCCCCTGGTAGAGCGGCGGAAGAAAACCGTTCTGCCAGTTCCAGTTCGCATTGATGGGCAGGCCCAGCGGGTCATCTAATACGACATAAGCGGGGAGATTCTGATTCTCACTGCCCAGGCCGAATATCACCCACGATCCCATCGACGGCCGCCCCGGCACGGGTCTCCCGGAGTGAATCATGAACAGCGCCTGTTCGTGATTGAAGTGCACGGTGTACATCGACCGGATTAGCGCGATGTCATCCACGTGCTCCGCCACATGCGGCATCAGTTCCGACACCCAAATGCCGGACTTACCGTACTGCTTGAAGGCGAAAGGGCTGCGCAGCAGCTTGCCGCTGTGGTCAACGTCCGCCTGCCCTCCCGCGGTATCGCGGGTTTCACCGCTATGCTTGTCCAATATCGGCTTGGGATCGAACAGATCCACCTGGCTCGGGCCACCGTTCATATAGAGATGGATTATGGCCTTCGCTTTAGGTGGGAAATGAGGGGCCCTCGGTTTGAGATCGTAAACCCGGCGGTGTCCCTCGGGCAGATCCGGGTCGCCCTCCATCGCCATGAGCGGGCGCAGACTTCCGTAAACCTCGGCGCTCAGCAGAGTGGCCAAAGCGGTGCCGTAAATTCCATCGCCTACGCGATTGAAGAAACCGCGCCGGCTTGTTTTTCCATCTGCTTTAGGCCGTGGCATATACGATTTCATCCGCTTAATCAATATAAAGGAAAGCCGCCGAATTCACCAGGGCATGGCAGA
>CAZQLF010000606.1:0-1978 GCA_964594035.1 uncultured Rhodospirillaceae bacterium
CCGCCGCACCCCCAATCCGGCCGCGCCAGCTCCGGTCGAGGGGGTCGCCTTCGGGACGCGTGGTAATGGCCAGCACCAGCGGCGTTTCCGCGGTTACAGCACCCAATGCTGCCAGATCCTCCAGCAGGCCGGCATCCGCCCAGTGGGCATCCTCGACCGTCAGGAACAGGGGCCGGTCCTGGGCAAGCCGGCGCACCAGGCCATTCAACAGCCCACGCCGGCCCGACTGGCGCGTGCTTTCATCCATGGCCTGGTAGAGAGCGCGTTCCTCGCCTTCGCTTGGGATGTCCAAGAGATCATCCAGCGACGGGCGGTCGTCAGCGGAAACCCAGTCAATGGCCACGGCCCGGTCGGCTGCTGCCTTGCGCTGCTGCTTGTCGGCGCCAGGCGGAATCATCAGCAGGCTGCGCATCAGAAGGCGCATCGCGTCCTGACCTTTGCCGGTGCCAAAATCGAGGATAAGCGTGCGGTGCGTGGCAAAATCACGGCCGCGGGCCAGCTGCGCGATCTCTTCGGTCAGGCGGCTCTTGCCGATGCCGGCCTCGCCGCGCAGCACCACGATACGGCCGCGCCCGTTCTCGCGGCAGGCTGCCAGCAGGCCCTTCAGCATGGAAAGGTCAGCCTCGCGGCCGACAAAGGGCGATGCATGACTGTTTTCGCTGGCCAGGCCCTCGACGCGCCAGCTGGTGACCGGGCCTTCGATGCCCTTCAGATTGGCCGGCATCAGTGCGCTGGCGCGGATCCGGCCGTGAAGCTGGCGATACAGGGAATCGGAGATGATGGTCTCGCCGGTGTTCGCCAACCCCACAAGTCGGGCGGCAAGATTGACCGCATCGCCCAGCACGGTATAGCCGCGGCCGATCCCGCCTGCGACAACCTCGCCCGCTGCTATGCCGGCATGGCTCCCGAGAGGCGCACCCGATGGGTCCTTCAGCTCCGGCACCGCGGCCTGGATGTCGAGGGCAGCGCGCACCGCCCGCAGGGCATCATCGCCATGGGCAACCGGCGCGCCAAACAGGGCCATCACCGCATCGCCGATATGTTTATCGACAGTACCGCCGTAATGGGCGATCACGCCCTCGACCTTGGCATAGAAGGCCTCGACGAGTTGGCGCAGGTCTTCAGCATCGAGCCGGCTCGAAAGCGCCGTGAAGCCGGAAAGATCGACGAACAGAATGGCGACTTGCCGGCGCTCATCGCTGGGCTTTTCAGCAGCAGCCGGTAGCGGAGCGGCGGATTTGGGATTGGGTTGGCCGCATCCCCCACAGAAGGCTTCGCCCGCGGCATTGGCATAACCGCATTTGGCACAGGCCCAGCCAAGCTCAGCGCCGCACCCGGCGCAGAACCTGCGTCCCTCGCGATTCTCCACATCGCATGCCGGACAGCGCATGGCTCATGTTAGGCAGCCACCAGACCCGCCAGCAAGCGATGAGGGGTTGCAATTCGGCTTCGCCCGGGGGAACTGCCTTACGGCTTCGCCGGCGGGCAGGCCTTTACGACGTCGTTGAATGTGGCCTGATCGTCGTCATAGCTGGGACGAAGATCGACCCGGTTCTCCACCACCAGCTGCTGACGCGACTGCTGGGTCATGTGGCGGGAGAAGACGGGCGCCACGCATTGGCAGAAATCCCGTGTCTTCTGGTCGAGGCCGCCGCTGTAAAGCGCGGTCGAGAGACACACCTCGTTCATCTTGGCGATGAGCCTGGGATCGTCCGGCGCGATTTGCGTCTGGGCGAAGGCTGCCGCGCTCCAGGCCAGGACAGCCGCCAGGCCCGCGATGCGCCAGCCATTCATCGATCAACCAGCCGCCGGCCGCCCTACTGGTTCATCGACTGGAAGAAGTCCGAATTGGTCTTCGAATGCTTCAGCTTGTCGACCAGGAACTCCATCGCATCCACCACGCCCATGGGCATCAGGATGCGGCGCAGCACCCACATCTTGCTGAGGGTGCCCTTGTCCACCAGCAGCTCTTCCTTGC
>CAZQLF010000607.1:0-1960 GCA_964594035.1 uncultured Rhodospirillaceae bacterium
GGCAGCCCAGTTCCTGAACTACCGCATCAATACCCAGGTCCAGCGCGAGGATGACGATCTCGTGCGCTCGGTGCAGGTGGGGCTGGCCTCGGAAAGCTATTCCAGCGGCATCCTGTCGGAGAAGGAAGTCTGCCTGCGCCAATTCCACGACATGGTGCGTGACGTGCTGCCGGTGGCGCGTCTGCTGGAGCCGCCGGAAACCGGTACCATGTGGAGTTTGAACGAGACCCTGTCCAAGGTTTAAATCATCCAGGGTCCGACCTCGCCATTTTTCGCTGAAGGTGTAGCCATGTCCTATTCATTGCCGCCGGGCGCGCGCGCCTGGCAGGAAAAAGTCGGCCGCTTTGTCACCGAGGAATTGATCCCGCATGAGGTGGAAGCCGAGATGAATGGCGGCCACCTTCCCGAGGATCTTCGCAACAGCCAGCGCGCCAGGGCCAAGGCTCTGGGCCTGGAGGCGCTGGCGATCCCCGGGGAATTCGGCGGCAAGGGGCTGACAGCGCTCGAGAACACGGTGATCCAGGAACAGATCGGCCGCGTCACCAATGCGCTGGGCTGGGTCTATCACTCGACCCCGCCCTGGATGATCGACGCCTGCCGCAACAACAGGCACCAGATGGATTTCTGGGTGCTGCCCAACATCCGCGGCGAAAAGGACGAGTGCTACGCCATCACCGAGGCCGACGCCGGCTCCGATGTCGATGCCATCAAGGCGACCGCGCGGCGCGATGGCGACCACTACATCCTGAACGGCGAGAAATGGCATGTGACCGGCGCCAACCACTCCGATCACTTCGTCTTCCAGGCCAAGATCGAGGGCGGGCCCAATGCCGGCAGCCATGCGCTCTTCTTCGTCGACATGAAATCGCCGGGCGTGAAGCTGGTGCGCATCCCCGCCTACAGCCACAACTACGCCGACACCCACCCGATCTACCGCTTCGAGAATGTGCGCGTCCCCGCCATCGACCGCATCGGCGAGGAAGGCGCAGGCATGGATTTCACCTATGACTGGTTTCGCTACGAGCGGCTTGGCATCGCCGCGCGCTGCTGCGGGGCGGCCCAGCGCCTGATCGACGAGGCAAGCGCGTTTGCGAAAAAGCGCATCGCCTTCGGCAAGCCGCTGGCCGAGCAGCAGGCGATCCAGTTCATGCTGGCCGACAGCGTGACGGAGCTCTGGGCTGCGCGCCTCATGACCTATCGCACGGCCGAGGAGATCGACGCCAAGGTCGATCGCAAGGTCAGCCACGGCCAATGCGCCATGGCCAAGCTCTACGCCTCGGAGATGGCCAACCGTGTTGCCGACCGCGCGGTGCAGATCTTCGGCGGCCGCGGCTATATGCGCGAGAACGTCGCCGAACGCTTCTATCGCGAGCTGCGCGTCGACCGCATCTGGGAAGGCACCAGCGAGATCCAGCGCATGATCATCGCCAACGGCCTCTACAAACGCGGCCAGTCGATGATCGCGTAGTCGGGCGCCAACCTTACCTTCATCTCGCCCCCACCCCAGCCCGCCCCCGCGCGGTCTGATCCCGGCGCGAATAGCGCCGGGTGAATCAGCCCGCCTAATGTTCGCCAAAGGGGAGCGGGGGAAGAAAGGACGACGCTCTCTCTACTCCCCGCCCCCTTGCGGGGGCGGGTCAGGGTGGAGGGTGAAGTCAAGCGCCGAGCGCGGCCGACTTGCCCTGAACGCCTTCCGTAAGAGAGAGTGCTTCCATGGGGGCTACTTCGATGATGGGATCGGTCAAGCCGGTCGCCCAGGTGCTGGCCGGCGTCGTTTGCCTGGAGACGGCGCTGGGCATCATCTCGCCCACCATCACGCTCCAGCTCACCCATCGTGGCGTCAAGCCGGAGATCATCGGCTTCATCGGCTCGGCTTACTTTCTGGGCTTCCTGCTGGGCACGCTGAGCTCGCATCGGGTCATCGATCGCGTCGGTCATATCCGCACCTTCGGCGTATTCG
>CAZQLF010000608.1:0-1956 GCA_964594035.1 uncultured Rhodospirillaceae bacterium
AAACCACCCGCCCCTGGGCGGCGCCGTTATAGGGGATTTCAAATGGCTGCTGGGGGATACCCTGGCGGGCATCAAGCTGATCGAGGAACAGGCCGCGAAATGCCGGAATCTGATCGCGCTCGGCGGCGATCACGCCATCACCCTGCCGCTGCTGCGCGCGGTCGCAAAGAAACAGGGCGGGCCAGTCGGCCTCATCCATTTCGACGCCCATGTCGATACCTGGCCGGAGACCTTCGGTCAGAAATACGGCCATGGCTCCGTCTTCTATAATGCGATCGAGGAAGGCATCGTCGATCCCGGGCGCATGATCCAGATCGGCATCCGCTCGCCGGTCGGCCGCGATGTGTGGGACTGGACGGTCGGCAAGGGCGTGCAGATCATCACGGCGCAGGAGGTGCATGCCAGCGGCACCGACGCCGTCATCGCCGCCATCAAGGCCAAGGTCGGCAAGGGCAAGACCTATCTCTCCTTCGATATCGACGCGCTCGATCCGAGCCAGGCGCCAGGCACCGGCACGCCGGAGGTGGGTGGCCTCTGGACCTGGCAATCGAAGGCGATCCTCGATGGCTTCGCCGGCATCGATTTCATCGGCATGGATGTGGTGGAGGTGTCGCCACCTTACGACGTGGCGGAAATCACGGCACTGGCGGCGGCGACCATCGCCTGGCAATACCTCAGCCTCACCGCGCCGCAGGTGTAATTCCCCCGTGTCCCGATTCCGAAATTTGTCGAATCAGATTCCCGGTGGCCGCGGGACACAATTTATTGATTCGAATGGCCTGCTTATCCCGGAAACTCGAATACGAATTTCTGGGGCAGGACACTAATCCGATTTGATCGTGACCGACCTTTCCCTCGCCCACGGTTTTGCCTTCGCCGATCTGTACAGCGCCGAAGGAATCGCGCGCCTCGATGCGAAATTCCGCGATCGCCTGCCCGACGAATTGCGCGCGCATCTGGATGCGGGCCGCAAGGCGCCACCCAGCGGCAAGGATGAATCGGCGCTCCTGATCGAGCTTGCGCCCCATGTCGAGGATTTTATCGGCGAACTCTTCGGCATCCGCGCTGAATTGCAGGCACTCGCCGCAACCCACCACCAACTGGCGCCGATCTTCACCTGCAAGCGCTTGTTCGTGCAGCGCCAGGCTCTCAAGGCCCACAAGCCGGAAGCAGCCGAAGGCTTCGACGGCGCCACGCTCCGGGCAGAGCTCGAAATGCTCTTCGGCGGGCCGCTCACGGAAGCCGCCTTCGCGCGTCATGTCGGCGATTGGGAAAAGGATTCGGCGGCAAACGCCAGGCAGCTTGATCTCGCCCTGCGCTATGCCGCCTGGGCGACATTGTCGGCCGCGGGCCGGGCAAAACACGCTTCCGGCGTGCTGTTCAAGGCGCCGCGCAAGCTCGATCCGATGAACCTCGTACCGCTCCATGCCATCGAGCAGCACGGCGTTACCATGGTGGAAATGGACGCCCATCACCGCCGCCGGCGCGAAGGTTTCAAGCTGACCGATCCCGGCATGGATCTGATCGGCGCTCTCGACCAGACCCACTACTGCATCTTCTGCCACCACCAGGGCAAGGATTCCTGCTCGCGGGGGCTGAGGGAGCGCGACGGGACTTACAAGAAAAGCGCCTTCGGCGTGACGCTGGCCGGCTGTCCGCTCGAGGAAAAGATTTCCGAGATGCATGAGCTGAAGGCGGGCGGTGTCCCGCTGGGGGCTCTGGCCATGATCGTGGTCGACAATCCCATGGCCGCGGCCACCGGCCATCGCATTTGCAACGACTGCATGAAGGCCTGCATCTACCAGAAGCAGGACCCGGTCGACATCCCGCAGGCCGAGACGCGCACGCTGAAGGACGTCCTCGAGCTGCCCTGGGGCTTCGAGATCTACTCGCTCCTCACGCGCTGGAACCCGTTCGATCTGCGCCGCCCCTACCCCAAGGCGCCCACCGGTCGCC
>CAZQLF010000609.1:0-1942 GCA_964594035.1 uncultured Rhodospirillaceae bacterium
GCGGGCGGTAGAAGGCAAAGGCACGCCGGGCATAGGCCTTGGAGAAGCGCTTGCGGTCATAGACGGCGCCCTCTGGCGCAGTCGCCGCGAAATAGGCATAGGCGAGCTCGTCATCCTCGCTTTCGCGCAGGCGGCCGAGCGCAACCAGCAGGCGGCGCATGCGTCCGATCCCCTCCAGCTTCAGATAGCGGCGCAGATGATCGTAGAACAGCTTGTAGTGCCGGTGCTCGTCGGCGGCGATGTTGCGGCAGATCTCCTTCAGCACCGGCTCGTCGGTCGCCTCCATCAGCGCCGTGTACCAGGAGCTGGTGCCCGTCTCCACGATGCAGCGCGCCACCAGCTCACCGGCCCGCGAACCGCGCACCGATGATGTGGCATCGAGTGGAATCTTGTAGCCGTCGGTGAAGCGTCTGAAGCTCGTCTCGAAACTGAACGAGGGATCAGCGCGCTCGGCCCACTGCGCGAGCGCCTGGCCGTGCTGGATTTCTTCCTGGGCCCAGCCCAGGGCGGCCTCTTTAAATTCCGGATCGTCCTGGAAGACGTTGCAGAGATACGCGCCGTAGTCGCCGCCATTGTGCTCCACCATGGCGGACGCCTTCACGACCTGCAAAATTTCGGAATCAACCTTGGCAGGATCGAAGTCCTGCCAAGGGATATCTGTCAGCGTCCAATGCCGTTTGCGCGCAACAGCTTGCTGCATGGCCTCAGTTCGCTCTGGTTGTGGATATCTTGGGAGCTTCGGCGGGCTTGCGCAAGCCCTTGACCCCGATGGCCAACAACCGGTCAATAGACCGGGTTGTCGAGGGCGGCAAGCTTGGCCTCCGCCACCGCGATTTCGTGCTCCGCCACGGCCCGCTCGGCGTCGGTCTTGGCCACGCCGAGATCGTCACGGGCATTTTTGAGTTCGCTGTCGGCGGCCAGACGGTCGATTTCCGCCACCGGCATGGCCTGTTCCGCCAGCACGGTGCAACGCTCATTCGTCACCTCGGCAAAACCCCCGGCGACGAAGATTCGTTCCTGCACTTTTCCGGCTTCGAAGACGGCGATGATGCCCGGGCGGATTTCAGAGATCAGCGGCGCATGGCCGGGCAGAGCGCCGAAATCGCCCTCGCTGCCGGGCACCACCACCATCTCCACCGCGCGGCTGACCAGCAGCCGTTCCGGCGAGACGAGTTCGAATTGGATCAGATCGGCCATCGCTTATCTTCCTTACGCTCGCAGCAGCCTGTCCCAGTTTCGGATCGACCGCTTGTATCCTTCCGGCATGGTCAGGCCATCGAGCTCTTCGATCGCGAACATGCCCAGCGCCTGATGCTCGGCACTGATTGTCACTGTCGCCCGTTCTTCGGGCCGGCAGCCAAACGTCACGATGACCACCTCGCCCTTGTCCCGGATTTCGTAGCGCCAGCAATCGAGGATCGCCTCGACCGTCACCGCGATATCCAGTTCTTCCCGCACTTCGCGGATCAGGCAGCCGGTGGGCTCTTCGCCTGATTCCAGCCGGCCGCCCGGCAGCTCCCATTCATCGCGCTCATTGCGCAGCAAAACCACGCGCCGCCCGAGAAAGATTACGCCCTTGACCGACACCGGAAACCGCGGCGCCGGCATCGAAAACGCTTCTAGGCCGCTTCGGCCGCGATCTTGCGCGCCTTCTCCACCGCTTCCTCGATGGTGCCCACCATGTAGAAGGCCGATTCCGGCATGTCGTCGTAGTCGCCGGCGACAATGCCCTTGAAGCCCTTGATGGTGTCCTCGAGCTTTACGAACACGCCGGGCGTGCCGGTGAAGACTTCGGCCACGTGGAACGGCTGGGAGAGGAAGCGCTGCATCTTGCGCGCACGCGCGACCACCAGCTTGTCTTCTTCGCTCAGTTCATCCATGCCCAGGATGGCGATGATGTCCTGCAGCGACTTGTAGGTCTGCAGCACGCGCTGCACGTCGC
>CAZQLF010000610.1:0-1939 GCA_964594035.1 uncultured Rhodospirillaceae bacterium
GCCGGAGCGTGGAGTCTAGTCCCAGCCGCTGCTTTACCGGCCGCCGCTGCGCCGGCAACGATTCCGTTCACCTTGGAAGGCCATAACATCGTCGTCGAAGTGCAGTTCAGCCGCCACCATCGGTTGGCATTTGCTTTGGACACGGGTCTGTCCAAAGGCAATGTCATCACTCAAAAAGCGGCCAAATCAGTCGGCATCAAGGCCGATACGGATATGGGAGTCCACGACGCCAGCGGGGAGCGAGCCACCGCGAAGCTGGCAACCGTATCCAGCATCCAGATCGGCGGAGTCACGCTAAACGACGTTCCGTTCGCCATTGTCGACATTCCAGGCAATGTCATCAAACGGCCGCGGGGTAGTTCACTGGCCGGCTTCATCGGCGCCCCTTTGATGAAAGACACCGTGGTCTGCATCGACTATAGCCACCGCATGCTCAGGCATTGGAAGGCGACGGACTTCGATGCAGCCGATCTGGTCTCCATTCCGATGAAGCTCAACCACGGCTTGCCGACCGTTGAAGTAGTCATTGACGACCATCGCGCTACGATGATCGCCGACTCAGGCGCAGAAGCCGCGCTGACGGTCTACTCGTCCTTTGCTGAAAGTAACGATTTCAGCCGTCGTTATCGTCCGCTGGGTGCCGAGATCGGCAACGGCGGCAATGGGCACAACTTTCAGGCCGTGGTCATCCAAGCCGATGCGGTTGAAATTGGGCCCGGCGCCGAATTCTCGAATGTGCCGCTGCAGGTCATACCGCAGGGCATGGATCCGAACTGGGGAATTGACGGCATGATCGGATTCCAGTTGCTGAAGGAGCTGAATCCCTGCTTCGACGCGGAAAGCGAGCGGCTCCTCTACAAAGGCCAATAGACGTCCGGCTGTCCGGGGACGCTTTGCGGGGCACTTTCGGCCATCAACTTGGTGTCAGAAAGCCGAGTCCCGGGATGACAATGTCGAATACGCGCTCCGCCAACCACAGGCTTGCCACCGTGACGATCGTCAATGAGCCCCAGCGCAATACGCCGACGCGGTAAAAGCATGTGTGCCGCAGCAGGAAGGCCAGCGGGATCAGCGGCAGCACCACCGATTCCTGCCCGATCTCCACGCCCACGTTGAAGCCGCCCAGCGAGGCCAGCATCGCCATCGGCGGCAGCTGCAGCCCGGCCAGCGCGCTGGCAAAACCGAGCCCGTGAATGAAACCGAAGGCGAAGGCGACCAGCCAGATGCGGTTGGTCACCACCGGATAAATGTTGTTGAGCGCCGCCACGATCACCGACAACGCAATGCCAGACTCCACCAGCCGACTTGGTAGGCTGACGATGCCCAGGACCGACAGGCTCAAGGTCACCGAGTGCGAAACCGTGAACGCCGACACCACCTTGACCAGCTCCCACAGCGCCGGCCACAGGCTGTTCACGGGCAGCCAGCGGCTGGCCGAGCCGATGGTCTCGCCCGGCTGCAAGGGCCCTTGCTTGCGCAGCAGCACCGCCGGCAGCAGCAGCGACAGGATGAACAGTAGGTGATCCGGGCCGGTCCAGATGTGCCAGATGCCGTCCACCACGAAGCTCTTGAACTGGCGCCAGCGGTCGGGCTGGTGCAGGTCCAGGGTGGCGCTGCTGCCGGTGGGGCCGAGCACCGCGCCGACGGTCTGCCCGGCGGCGTGGATGGTGAGGATGCCGCGATGGTAGGGGTCCAGATCCTCGAACAGGTGATAGTCCACGGTGAGCCGGTTGGGGATCTCCTTGTCGCACACCGCGTCGAACAGGATCACGTCATAGGCGCCGTCGGTGTGCTCTGTCGCCATCTGCCCGGTCGGCTGCAAGTCGCAGCGCAGGCCATCGCCCTTGATCGCGATGCGCTGCAAGGCATAGCGCTCGATCGCGCCGCGCTGCGCCTTGAGCTCGCCCCAGGTGATGGCGCCGTCGCGGTTGGCGTCGAT
>CAZQLF010000611.1:0-1938 GCA_964594035.1 uncultured Rhodospirillaceae bacterium
GCGAGCTGCACAGTATGTGCAGCGCGCTCCCTGGCGCCTGCCATGCCGGCGAGGAACATCCGGAATGCAGGGGCGGCCGGCGGCTACAAGTAGGCAATTTCCATGGTGGAGGAACCATCGATGATGACCTCCCGACCCAGATCGAGGTCGCGAGCAGGGGCCAGGGTAACGGACAACTCAAGATAGCCCTCGATCCTCTTGAAGGCCTGGGGCACATTTTCGACCGCTTCATTCCACGCGGTAAGGGATCCAGGGGTCATCTGCGTTGTGTAGCCGTCAAGCGCCGTCCATTGCGCTTCGCCGCGACCCTTGATGAGCTGGGAAGTTTTCTTTCCATCGCCAAGCACGCTATACGGCCCCCACAAATAATGGCCGATGTGCTGTTTGCCGTGCATCCCTAATCCGTAATACCACCCCGGTCCGGCCAGACCGGTTCCCGGACGGTTGTCGATCAATTCAACGCTAAGCCTGGTAGGTATCGGGCAGTGGATCGAAAACGCCAAGTCTCCGTACTTGTGAGTCTTCTCCGTCTCTTTCAGGTCTTTGCGTGACAACGTGCCCAGATCGACGACGCCTGCGCCGCTTAAGGTCAGGCTGCAGACGGTGGCGGGCCGGATACTACCGGTCACGCTCAAATCGGCCGCGCCGGCAAGGCCGGCGCCCAGCATGGCGAACGCCGGGAGAGAATGTGCGAACGAACGTTTCAAGCGCATAAGAAGACCTTTTTGCTAAACATAGGGAAAACCGCCGACGCGTTGCGCGCCCAATCAACGTGTGTAATCGCGCCCAAATCCACGATGCCGATGCCGCTCAGCGCCATCCGGCAGGCCCCGCCGGGCTGGATGCGGCCGATCCCCTTGATTTCCGCAGTCTGCGCGTGAGCCTGGCCGGAGGCGATGAAGGCGCCAGTCGGCAGACTCGATACGGCTAGCTGTTGCTTCATGGTGCTCTGCCAAAAGATGCTAAAGAAGATGCATATTCTGGCAGACACATGCTATTTATAAATGCGGAAATTTCTGAAATTTATATATCCAAAAAAATAATAAGAACAGTCCTATTTTTAAACAAATTAATGTACAAATGAAATTTTTTAAATAATTGTTTGATTGAAATGTTGATGATGAGCGTCAGCTGTTCGAGCGGCCGGCGGCGATACGATCGACTGGCGGCTTGTCTGAACTTGCCAAAGCCATGGCGCCGCGCCAATAGCGAGATAGGCGGATGCCGGGCTGGACAACCGAAAACCCATCAATCCGCTATCCACTATCCGCTAGGCCAGGCAACGCGGCGCCTGGAAATCGATGACGCCCTTGATGATGTCGCGCATGGCGGTGATCAGCACACGGGCGTCGTCGCGGCGCCATTGCACGGCATAGTGCAGCGGCTCCAGCGTATCGCTGCCCGGCAGGATATGCAGCACGCCGCGCGCCGCGAGCGCCTGGGCCCATTGCTCGGGCATGAACGCAAAGCCAAGCCCTTCGGCGACCATGCCGGCGACCGCGCCCCAGCTATTGCACATGAGGCGCCGGTTCACCATCAGCCCCCGGCACGCCAGCCATTGATCGAGGACCCGCGTACCGCCCGCGCCCACCGGCAAGGTCAGCAGCACACGGTCGCGCATCAATGCCTGCGGATCCTGCGTGCCGGCCTCATCGAGAAACGGCTGACTGGCCACCCACGCGAAATCCACCTGGCTGATCCGCTCGGCCGCAAGGCTGCTGCGCGTGGAGGGCCCGGCCAGCACCGCGAGGTCGAGTTCGCCATCGTGCAGGCGCTGCTCGAGCACCTGGCCGATATCGACATACGGTTCCAGCAGCAGACCAGGATGGCGGGCCGATGCTTCGCGCACCAGTTTCGGCAGCCACGTCAGGCCGCTCAGTTCGCCCAGCCCGACGCGGCAGCGTCCCGTCAGCCCCTGGCGCTGCCCGGCCGCTTGCT
>CAZQLF010000612.1:0-1930 GCA_964594035.1 uncultured Rhodospirillaceae bacterium
TGAAGCGTGTGGAGGAACTCGTGCTGAAGGACCATGTTGCCCACTGCGTCGAGCATGCCATTGCGTCCGGCGATCGGGGCGACCAACGGCGCAAGGTGGCCGAGCTCATGGAAGTGCTCGGCCGCGTCCAGGACTGACGGCGGGCCCTGACTGAGGGCTCCCGCGCGCGCTTGAGGGGCTTGCTTCCACCCTTGCGGCCATCCTGATATAAAGGCCGCCGATCCCGCACAGGCACCGAAACCGCGTCGTGTAAGGCACTGACAATGTTCGTATTGATCGATAACTACGACAGCTTCACCTACAACCTCTACCATTTCCTGGGCGAGCTCGGCGCCAGCATCGAGGTGCATCGCAACGACAAGATTTCCGTCGCCGACGTCATGGCCAGGCGTCCCCAGGGAATCATCCTGTCGCCGGGCCCATGCGATCCGGACAAGGCCGGCATCTGCCTCGACGTGATCGCCGCGGCGGCAGCGGCGAACCTGCCGCTCTTCGGGGTGTGCCTGGGTCACCAGGCCATCGGCCAGGCATTCGGCGGCAAGGTCGTGCGGGCACCCGTCCCCATGCACGGCAAGCTCTCGAAGCTGACCCATGCCGGGAAGGGAATTTTCGAGGACATCCCCAGCCCCTTCTCCGCCACGCGCTATCACTCGCTGACCATCGAGCGCGCGGGCCTGCCGGCTTGCCTCGTCTCCACCGCGGATGCCGATGACGGCGTCATGATGGGTCTCTCGCACCGCACTCTTCCGATCCATGGCGTGCAGTTCCATCCCGAGAGCATCGCCTCCGAACATGGCCACAAGCTGCTGAGCAATTTCCTGCGCCTGGCCGGGCACAATGTGCAGCCGGTTGTCCGCCGTCCCCGGCAGCCCGTGAAAGCGGTGGCGTGAGCGATCTCAAGCCTCTCATTGCCATTGCCGCGAGCGGCCGGCCGCTGGACGAAAGCCAGGCCGAGCAGGCGTTCGACATTCTCTTTTCCGGCAATGCCACCCCGGCGCAGATCGGCGGCTTCCTCATGTCGCTGCGCGTGCGCGGTGAAACCGTGCCGGAGATCGTCGGTGCCGTGCGCGCCATGCGCGGCAAGATGCTGCGCATCGAGGCGCCGGCGGGCACAGTCGATACCTGCGGCACCGGCGGCGATGGCGCCGGCACGCTGAACATTTCCACCGGTGCCGCCATCGTCACGGCCGCATCCGGCGTTCCCGTCGCCAAGCATGGCAATCGCGCTGCCTCGTCCAGAACGGGTGCGGCTGACGTCCTGGCTGCCCTTGGTTTCAATATCGAGGCCGATATGGGCCCGGTGAAGGAAACACTGTGGAAAGCCAACATCCGCTTCCTCATGGCCCCCCGCCACCACAATGCCAATCGCCATTTCCGCCCCAGCCGCGTCGAACTCGGCACGCGCACCATCTTCAATCTCATGGGCCCGCTTTCAAACCCGGCCGGCGCGAAGCGCCAGCTCGTCGGCGTCTTTGCCAAGCAGTGGATCCAGCCCATGGCCGAAGTGCTGGGGCGTCTTGGCACCGAACGCGCCTGGGTCGTTCATGGCGGTGACGGCCTGGATGAAATCACCACGACCGGCGTCAGCCATGTGGCGGAGTTGAAGGATGGCCGCGTCACGCAGTTTGAAGTATCCCCGGAAACGGCCGGCCTTCCCCGCGCGCAGGCCGGCGACATCAAGGGTGCCGATGCCGTAACCAACGCCGCAGCCATCACCGATCTTGTGGCCGGCAAGAAGGGCGCCTATCGCGACATCGTGCTGCTGAACAGCGCGGCCGCATTGCTGGTTGCCGGCAAGGCGCCGGATCTGAGAGCGGGCGGGGCGCTCGCCGCGCAAGCGATCAACAACGGCAAGGCGCAGGCACCCCTCGCCCACCTCGTCGCCATCACAAATCAATCGGTGGCGGACTGGACGCACCGTTGGCCCGCC
>CAZQLF010000613.1:0-1926 GCA_964594035.1 uncultured Rhodospirillaceae bacterium
CTTGAACCTCGTTTCCCGCCGGGCGCACCCGGCAGGCGTGAGCGATAATCTCGACGCCAGCGGCCTGTGCCCGGGCCAGCCCTGCCGCATAGGCCGGATCGATGTCGCCGGCGATGGTCAGCCTCTGGCAATCCCCGCGTTGGGCCACGAACAGCATCACCGACCGCGCGCCTGCCTGGCGCATGGCGATGAGCTCGCGCAGGTGGCGCTCGCCCCGCGCCGTCACCGCGTCGGGAAACTCGGCGGTGGCACCGCGCTTCAGCGTCACGCTCTTCACCTCGACATAGCAGGGCGGCCGGCCTTCGCTTTCGAGCAGGAAATCGACCCGCGAGCCATCGCCATAGGCGACCTCGCGGCGCAGCGAAGCGTAACCGGCCAGCGCTTCGATATGCCCGCTGCGGATCGCTTCCTCGGCCAGGCGGTTGGCGCAACCAGTATTAATGCCAACCGGGCTGCCGTGCACCTCCACCAGCTCCCAGCTGCGCGCCAGCTTGCGCGCCGCATTCTTGCTGGTCGAAAGCCAGATCCGGGAGCCGGGTGTGGCGAGACCCAGCATCGATCCCGGATTGGCGCAATGTACCGTCTCGGGACGCCCGTCGATCGTCACATCTGCCAAGAATCGCTTGTAGCGCCGCACGAGAATGCCGGGCGAAAGAGGCGGATCGAATTGCATGGCGGCGCCAAGCTAGGATGCGGGCCACCGGGTTGCAACCACGTGTCTGCCGACGCAGAGTACGCCCCATAACACGAAGATGAGTCGCATGATGCGCAAGAGCCTGCTTCTGCCGCTGCTGCTTCTTGCCGGCTGCTCGGCCTTTGGCAGCCGGCCCCCGACCCAGTGGACCAGGCCGGATGCCACACCCGATGAGGCGGCCGCCGACCTGCAGTCCTGCCGCCACTACGCCCAGGGTAAGCTCGCGGCCAGCCAGCAACTCGACCAGGACGCAGGCGCCGATCCCACGGGCCAGGGCAGTCTCGGCAACAACCTTGCCCAGTACGACACGGAGAAGCAGTACAACCGGATGATCAGCGATTGCATGCACGAGCTTGGCTATTTACCAGCCAGGGCCAGCCCCTGAGCGCCGAAGCGATGCCCAACGACAATAAAGGCGAGCGGCCAAGGGAGCGTATCGTCACTGCGGCGGTGCTGATCATCGGCAATGAGATTCTCTCCGGCCGCACCAAGGATGTGAACCTCGGCTATCTGGCGGAGGAATTGACCAAGGTCGGCGTGCGGCTGCGCGAGGCGCGCGTGGTCGCCGATGTGGAGGGCGAGATCGTGGCCGCGGTCAATGAATGCCGGTCGCGCTACGACTATGTCTTCACCACCGGCGGGATCGGCCCGACCCATGACGACATCACCTCGGGCTCGGTCGCCAAGGCGTTCGGCGTGCCGCTGATCCTCGACGAGCAGGCCCGCGCCGTGCTGGCGCGCAACTATCCGCCCGGCGGGCTGAACGAGGCGCGGCTGCGCATGGCCCATGTGCCCGAAGGCGCGGCGTTGATCGATAATCCGGTGTCCGCAGCACCCGGCTTTCGCATGGGGAATGTCTTCGTCATGGCGGGCGTGCCATCGATCATGCGGGCCATGTTCGACGGTGTGAAGGGCACGCTGGTCGGCGGCCGGCCGGTGCTGTCGCTCACTGTCAGCGCCCATCTGGGTGAGGGCATCATTGCTGCCGGCCTCGGCGCCCTGCAGCAGCGCTACACCGATCTCGACATCGGCAGTTACCCCTTCTTTCGGGCGGGGAGGTTCGGCGCGAGTTTCGTTCTGCGCGGCACCGAACGATCGCAGCTCGACGCCGCGGCAGCGGAGCTGCGGCACCTGATCGCCGCGCTGGGTGCCGAGCCCATCGAGGGCGAGCCCGCGGCGTAGGTCAGCCTGCCATTTTGGTGCCAGCAGCTTCCAGAGAATGCTGAGCAAGA
>CAZQLF010000614.1:0-1909 GCA_964594035.1 uncultured Rhodospirillaceae bacterium
TGATCACCGGATGGCCATGTGTTTCTCATTGGCCGCTTTTGGTCCACTTCCGGTGCGGATCAACGATCCGGGCTGCGTGGCCAAGACGTTCCCCGAGTATTTTTCGGTGTTTGCCGGGGTAGCGCGGTAAGCGCCGACTCCGGTTCAATGGCAGGTGTCAGGCGGCGGCGAGGCGACGCGCCGTCCGTGTATCGGGCATTGCCGCGATAGCTGCGCGGCGTTCGCGGCGCTCCCAGTACTTGTCGAAGAAGTAGGGGGCGACCGTGTTGACCGCCGGTTCGATGAACGTGATGGCTCCGCTGATGGCCAGGCTGCCGGTCAGTGCATAGGTCACGCTGAAAGCGATGCCCAGGTGCATGATGCCGAAGGTCAGGGTTTTGGCCATGGTAGATTGCCTCGCGTTTGAGAATTCAGGTAGGTTGCGCGGCCGCTTTTGTGGGGGTCGGGAGAGGGAAAAGACCGATGACCGCGCAACCATGGAGCTGATGATAATCATTATCAATTGACGCACCAAATCAATAGTATTTAAGCAAGTAATAATCAATGACTATCGTTGACGTCATTACCATAGACGGACCAACCGCATCCGGAAAAGGCACTGTTGCACATAAGGTGGCGGATGCCCTGGGCTTTCATCTGCTCGACAGCGGCGCGCTGTATCGTCTCGTGGCCCTGGCCAGCGACCGTGCCAATGTCGACTTGCAGGACGTCGACACCCTTGCAAAGATGGCCGCACGCCTCGATGTGAAGTTCGGCCCGGACCGGGTCTGGCTGTCCGGGGAAGAAGTCAGTCAGGCGATTCGCCAGGAGGCGATCGGCAACCGCGCCTCGGCCATTGCCGTGCATCAGTCGGTGCGCGATGCGCTTACGGCACTTCAGCGCGGCTTTCGCAAGCTGCCGGGCCTGGTGGCCGATGGCCGCGACATGGGTACGGTGATCTTTCCCGACGCCCGCCTGAAGGTGTTTCTGACCGCGAGTGTCGAGGCGCGCGCCCGGAGGCGCTATAAACAATTGATTGATAAGGGAATTTCTGCTAATATCGAAGACCTTTTGCGTGACCTGGAGTCGCGCGACGCGCGGGATCGCACCCGTGCCGCCGCGCCCCTGCGTCCCGCCGGGGATGCGCAACTGCTCGATACCTCCGACATGACGGTGGACCAGGCAGTGGCGCAGGTGCTGGCGTGGTTCGACGCCGTGCGCATCAAGTGATCACAAGGTGACCTGAAGCGCCCGGCGTTGTAAAACCGCGCCGCACCGAGTTGCCGGCATCGGATTCCATGGATTTCCGACAGCCGGTGTTTCGCAACCCAACCCCGCTGCACATGGCAGACTGAGCGCGACCGTCGCGCCGGCCGGTGTACCGCGGATACCTAACCTAGATTTATGTCCGACCTGCAAACTAACGAATCCTTTGCCGCACTGTTCGAGGAATCGATCGCCCGCTCCAATATGAAGGCTGGCGAAGTGATCTCCGCTGAAGTCGTGCGCATCGACCACAACTTCGTGGTCGTCAACGCCGGCCTCAAGTCCGAGGCATTTGTGCCGGTGGAGGAGTTCCTGAACGACCAGGGCGAACTCGAAGTGCAGGCCGGCGACTACGTCTCCGTGGCCATCGACGCGCTCGAGAACGGCTATGGCGACACCATCCTCTCCCGCGACAAGGCCAAGCGCCTGGCATCGTGGCTGAACCTCGAGAAGGCGCTGGAAGACGGCGAGATCATCTCCGGTACCGTGACCGGCAAGGTCAAGGGCGGCCTGACCGTCATGGTCAACGGCATCCGCGCGTTCCTGCCGGGTTCGCTCGTCGACGTGCGTCCGATCAAGGACACCACGCCGTACGAAGGCAAGACCCTCGAATTCAAGGTCATCAAGCTGGACCGCAAGCGCAACAACGTTGTGCTGTCGCGCC
>CAZQLF010000615.1:0-1898 GCA_964594035.1 uncultured Rhodospirillaceae bacterium
TCCATCACCGATCATGACCGCTGATTGCTGGTCACCGCCGAGAAGGGCAACGGCCGCCATCAAATGCCGTGGATCGGGCTTGCGCGCCGGCGCCTGATCGCCGCCCACCACACCGTCGAAGAACTTCGTCAGATCGAGGGCGTCGAGAATCTTCACGGTCGGCCTCTGGAGCTTATTGGTGCACACAGCCATGCGGTGGCCTGATTGGCGCAGACCCGCCAGCGTCTCCGGCACGCCGGGATAGGGCCGGGTTGAGTGGGTGGCGGTCTCAAGATAGAAGCCGCGGTAGCGTTCAAACAGCGCCGGCACGTCCGCTGGCGCCACGTCAGCCCCGGCTATGGCCAGCGCCTTGCGCACCAGTTCGGGCGCGCCATCGCCCACCAGTCGGCGCACGGAAGGAAGATCGAGCAGCGGGCGGCCGAGCTCCGCCAGCAGGCGGTTGAGCGCCCGGGCGAGGTCCGGTGCGCTATCAATCAGCGTACCGTCGAGATCGAAGATCAGATCGCGGCGCGCGGCCATGCCCGGTTCTGCCTGTCTCCCGGCGCGGCGCCGGGCGCGCGAAGCTAGCAGAGGCTGCCTTAATCCCGCCATGGGGGGCTGCTTGGCTGGGCAACGGCGTCGCCTGGCTGGGCCTTTGATGGGGGGCTCTTGGATGAGGAACGGGCCTGTGGCAGGTTGCCGGCCCATGCGCAGCGAGCTGACAGGTGATCATGGCTGATTCGCAACTGGCCGCGGTGGTGCTGGCCGCCGGTATGGGAACCCGCATGAAATCGGCGCGGCCCAAGGTGATGCATGCCATCGCCGGGCGGCCCATGATCGGCCATGTGCTGGCGAACGTGGCGCCACTGGGCGCCTCGCCGATCGTCGTCGTTGTGGCACCCGGGATGACCAGCGTCGCCGAGGCCGTTGCTCCCTATTCGACTGCCGTGCAGGAAAAACAGCTTGGCACGGGCCACGCCGTTCTCGCGTCACGCAAGGCGCTGGGGCAAAGCAGCGACGATCTGCTCATCCTTTATGGCGATACGCCGCTGATCACCACGGCCACTTTGCAGCGGCTGATCGAGCGCCGCCGCGCGGCGGACAAGCCTGCCGTGGTCGTGCTTGGCATGTGTCCCGACGGCGGCGAGTACGGACGGCTGATCCTCGATGCCAAGGGTAATCTTGAAGCCATCGTCGAGCATCGCGAGGCGAGCGCCGAACAGCGCAAGGCCAGTTTGTGCAATTCCGGCGTCATGGCGGTCGACGGCAAGCGCATCTGGGAGCTGCTCGATGCCGTCGGCAACAAGAACAGCAAGGGCGAATACTATTTGACGGACATCGTAGCGCTCGCCCGATCGCGCGGACTCTCCGCCGCTGCGGTGGAAGCGCCGGCCGATGAGCTGCTCGGCATCAACAGCCGTGCCGAACTCGCTGCCGCGGAGGCCGCCATGCAGACGCGCCTGCGCCAGCACGCCATGGCGGAGGGTGCGACCCTGATCGATCCTTCGACCGTGTGGTTCAGCCACGATACAAAACTCGGACGCGATGTGCTGGTCGGCCCCAATGTCATTTTCGGGTCGCACGTGGAAGTGGGGGACGATGTGGAGATCCGCGCCTTTTGCCATCTCGATGGCGCACGGGTGGAGCAGGGCGCCGTTATCGGCCCGTTCGCGCGCCTTCGACCCGGCAGCGTCATCGGGGCGGGCGCCCATATCGGCAATTTCGTCGAGACCAAAAATGCCCGCATCGCCGCCGGTGCAAAGGCGAATCATTTAACCTATTTAGGCGACGCTACTGTGGGCGAGCGAAGCAACATCGGGGCCGGCACCATTACCTGCAACTATGACGGCTTCCGCAAATACGAGACAGTTATTGGCGCCGGTGCCTTCATCGGCTCCAATAGCGGCCTCGGTGCGCCC
>CAZQLF010000616.1:0-1885 GCA_964594035.1 uncultured Rhodospirillaceae bacterium
GGGAATTTCCTTCCTGCTGATCGACATGAAAACCCCCGGCATCACCCGCCGCCCGATCCAGACGATGGATGGCGGGCACGAGGTCAACGAAGTCTTCTTCGACAATGTGGTTGTCCCGGCGGAAAACCTGATCGGCCAGGAAAACAAGGGCTGGGACTACGCCAAATTCCTTCTCGGCAACGAGCGCACCGGCATCGCCCGCGTGGGGATGTCGAAGGCGCAGGTCAAGCGCATCAAGGAAATCGCCGCCCTGGAATTTGCCGGCGAGGGCCGCCTGATCGACGACCCCGATTTCCGCAAGAAACTCGCCGCGGTGGAAGTGGAATTGAAATCGCTGGAAATGACGCAATTGCGGGTGGTGGCGAATGACCGCAAACGTGGGGATAAAGGAAAACCCGATCCGGCATCGTCCATTCTCAAGTTGAAAGGCTCGGAAATCCAGCAATCGCTGACCGAGCTGGTGATGGAAGTGGTTGGCCCCTACGTACTGCCCTACCAGCCCGTCGGCATCGGCCAGAACGAACCGCTTGTGGGACCGGACTACGCAAGCCAGGCCGGGCCGCGTTATTTCAACTATCGCAAGGTCTCGATCTACGGCGGCTCGAACGAAATCCAGCGCAACATCGTCGCCAAAGCCGTGCTGGGATTCTGACCGATGGATTTCGAATTCTCCGAAGAACAACGCCTGCTGAAAGACAGCGTCGATCGCCTGATCGCCGACCGCTACGAGTTCGAGGCGCGCAAGAAATTCATGGCCGACCCACGCGGCTGGAGCGAGGAGATCTGGGCGCAATATGCCGATCTCGGCCTGCTCAGCCTGCCGTTCGCGGAAGAACATGGCGGTTTCGGCGGCGGGCCGGTGGAAACCATGATCGTCATGGAAGCCTTCGGCCGCGGGCTTATTCTCGAACCCTATTTCGCGACCGTAATCCTGGGCGGCGGGGCGCTGCGTCATGCGGCCAGCCCCGCTCAACAGGCCGCGCTTCTCCCCGCGTTGGGCCAGGGCAAGCTGAAACTGGCGTTGGCCCATACCGAACGCCATTCCCGCCACGACCTCACCAACGTCACCACCACCGCCAAGCGCGATGGGGATGGCTGGCTCTTGAACGGCGCCAAAAGTGTGGTCCTGCACGGCGACTGCGCTGACAAGCTGATTGTCAGCGCCCGCACCGCCGGCGCCCAGCGCGACCAGGCCGGCATCGGCCTGTTCCTGGTCGATGCCGCCGCCGTTACCCGTCAGGGCTACCCCACGCAGGACGGTCTGCGCGCCGCCGAGATCACACTGGTCAACACTCAGGCTGAAGCTCTCGGCGATCCCGAAAACGGCCTGCCCATCCTGCAAAGGGTCATCGACGAAGCCATCGCCGCCCTGGCTGCCGAGGGCGTCGGCATCATGGCAGCGATGCATGAACTCACCCTGGAATATCTGAAAACCCGCCAGCAATTCGGCCGTCCGATTGGCCAGTTCCAGGTGTTGCAGCACCGCTCTGTCGATATGTTCGTGGCACTCGAACAAGCCCGTTCCATCACCCTCTACGCCACCATGATGGCGGCCGACGACAACGCCACCGAACGCGCCCGCGCGATGGCGGCGACGAAGGTGCAGATCGGCCGCTCCGGCCGGCATATCGGCCAGGAATGCGTGCAATTGCATGGTGGCATCGGCATGACTGCCGAATACAAGGCCGGGCATTATTTCAAGCGCATCACCATGATCGTGAAGCTCTATGGCGACGCGGATACGCAACTCGCTGCCCTCGCCCGGCTTGCGGGTATTTTCTAGCCACCTGCACCGGAAGGTCGTTGTCCTGCACAGCCTCGGAAGTCGATCGCCAACGCAACCAACACCTACTTCCCCTGGGAACAATCGTACGCGGCCAGCTCC
>CAZQLF010000617.1:0-1864 GCA_964594035.1 uncultured Rhodospirillaceae bacterium
GGATGATGACGTCGGAGACCTCCAGGCCTTCCTTCACGACGCTCATCTTGTTGCGTTCCTTGCGGTTCAGGCCCTTGACCTCGGACGGGTCGCGCACGGTCATGATGCCCATGCCGTAGGTGCCGGCGTCGGCCTTGACCACCACGTAAGGCGTTTCCTTGATGCCGTACTCGCGGTACTTCTTGCCGATCTTCTTCAGCACCGCCTCGACCGAGTCGGCCAGTTCTTCCTCGCCGATGCGCTCGTGGAAGTTCACGCCCGAACAGCGCGCGAAGTACGGGTTGACCATCCACTGGTCGATGTCGATCAGCTTGGCGAACTTCTTCGCCACTTCGTCATAGGCGGCGAAGTGGCTGGTCTTGCGGCGAGTGGACCAGCCGGCGTGCAGCGGCGGCAGCAGGTACTGCTCGTTGATGTTCTCCAGGATCGGCGGGATGCCGGCCGAGAGGTCGTTGTTGAGCAGGATGGAGCACGGATCGAAGTCCTTCAGCCCCAGCCGGCGGCCCTTGGCGCCGAGGCGGGCGAGCGGCTCGACCGTCAGCACCTGGCCGTCGGGCAGCTCGATGGGCGTCGGCTCGGTGATTTCCTCCGAAAGCGATCCCAGCCGCACGTTCAGCCCCGCCTGGCGCATGATCAGCGACAGCCGCGCCACGTTCTGCAGGTAGAACATGTTGCGGGTGTGACGCTCGGGGATCAGCAGCAGGTTCTTGGCGTCGGGGCAGATCTTCTCGATCGCCGCCATCGCGGCCTGGACGGCCAGCGGCAGCATTTCGGGCGCCAGGTTGTTGAAGCCGCCCGGGAACAGGTTGGTGTCGACCGGCGCCAGCTTGAAACCGGCATTGCGCAGGTCCACCGAGCAGTAGAACGGAGGCGTATGTTCCTGCCATTCCAGCCTGAACCAGCGCTCGATGGACGGCGTGGCGTCCAGGATCTTCTTCTCCAGTTCGAGCAGCGGACCGTTCAGCGCGGTGATGAGATGCGGGACCATATCCATCCTGTTGATCTATTGATCGTCTTAATCGTTCGCCCCGATTGTAGAGGAACGGCCAATTGGCTGCTGGCACACCCTTTATAAGGATATGCCGGGCGCAGCATGAGGGATTCGGATATGGGGACGCCCACCGCGGAAGTAAACCCCCGGCGGAGCTACAAAAAAAAAGCGCGGCTCGCCGCGCTTTCAAATGGCCTGACAGATACGGGGAGCGTTCTGCAGGTGGAGGAAACTGCCTCAATGGCAATGTATGTGCGCTACCCCCCAAATACAATTGAAGCTTTTTAAGATCGGATTTAAGCAGTCGGCGAAAAGCGGCCCGTTGCCCCGCCAGGCCTTGGCTAGCGGCGCTAAGGAAAAAGCCCGGCACACGGCCGGGCAAAGCTCCTGAGAGTCGATTCCCAATCAGCTCTCCAGCACAACACCTTTACGATCAGACTTCATATGCGGTTTCGCCGTGCGAGGTGATATCCAGGCCCTCGCGCTCTTCTTCTTCCGGCACCCGCAGGCCGATCAGCATGTCCACCAGCTTGTAGGCCACGAAGGCCACCACGCCCGACCACACGATGGTGGTCAGCACGCCCTGGAACTGGATCCAGACCTGCCCGGCGATCGAGTAGTCGTCCGCCACCTTGTTGGCCACGTAGTCGTAGATGCCGGTGCCGCCCAGGCTCGGTGCAGCGAACACCCCGGTCAGCAGCGCCCCCAGGATGCCGCCCACGCCGTGCACGCCGAACACGTCGAGCGAGTCGTCCATGCCCAGCATGCGCTTCAGGCCGGTCACGCCCCACAGGCACAGCAGGCCAGCCAGCAGGCCGATCACGATCGAGCCCATCGGGCCGACGAAGCCGGCTGCCGGGGTAATGGCCACCA
>CAZQLF010000618.1:0-1862 GCA_964594035.1 uncultured Rhodospirillaceae bacterium
TTCAGGTGCGCCACCGTCTTGTCGATGCGCTCCAGCAGCTGCGGGAACGTGGTCTCGGTGTCCTCGAACTTCGGCGGCTCGGTGCCGCTGAGCCGGCACGGCGCGCTCTTGGCCATGTCCGAGGCCAGCTGGATCTGCCGCGTCAGCGGCAGCATGTCCGGATACAGCCGGCTGCCGGCGAAGGTGGCGGGATCGATCTTCTTCGTCTCCGCGTGGGCTGCTGCCTTCTCCAGGATGGCGCGCAGGTTGCCGAGGTAGCGGATGAAGACAGGCACGGACGCCTGGTACATGGAAATGCTCATGGGAATCCTCCGGGGGTGGTTTTCGAAGCGACCGCTATTACTTGCAAAGTGCAATTGATTCTAAGCCTTCGATTGCGGATTGCAAGTGGTCTGACTTAGGCTGTGCCGGTGAAGAAAAATCTGCCCCCGCGCCGCTCCGGCTGCACCATCAGCTACGCCCTCGACTACCTCGGCGACAAGTGGACCCTGCTGGTGCTGCGCGACCTGCTGTTCCAGCGCAAGCGCCGCTTCGGCGATTTCCTCGCCTCCGAAGAAGGCATCGCCTCCAACATCCTGACGCAGCGCCTCAAGCGCCTCGAGGCGGCGGAGATGGTCACCCGTCGCCCCGACCCCGAGAACCGCCGCAGCGTGCTCTACGAGCCGACCCAGAAAGCCGCCGACCTGATCCCCGCGCTGCTGGAGCTGAGCCGCTGGAGCGGCAAGTACGACCCGCACACGCGGATGCCGGCGAAGATGGCCAAGCGCATCGCCGAGGACCGCGATGGGCTAGTGGCGGAGATCATGCAGGCGATGAAGCGCTAAGACGCTTCGTTAGTCGGGCCACGCCAACTCTTTCAATTTCGTCATTCCCGCGCAGGCGGGAATCCAGTTTTTGCGCAGGTCAGACGTTCAGTTGCCATACAGACCGGCTTGTGGGTAGTTAATGCCCGCGCCGCCGCGGATCAACTGGAACGCGGGCTGCCCCTTCGCGTAAGGGTCGACCAACCCAAACACGGCCCGTTCGAAGCCGTCGCCGTAGCACACCAGGTCGCGCCTGCCGTCGCCGTTCCGGTCGGAAAACAAGATCAGGGGACCCAGCCCATCGCATTCCGGGCCGGGGATCATCTGGCCGTCGATCAAGCGATAGCTGTGGATGATGGCGTAGTCGCCGCTGGCACCGCTGCCGTACTCCCATTCGAATCGAAGACCATGGTGATACATGGATAGAGGGTAGAGCCACACGATGCATGCGCAGGTCGATATGGCGAGCAAGATCCACATGGGCTTGTTGGGGACCGTGGTCCGGCCGGTTCCTTTAACAAACCTGCGCGCCAGCAAATACCAGAGGAGGGTTACGACTCCCAAGGCTGCCGTTGACAGAAGGAACACGGCGATTGCCGCAAATATCGTCCCTGCGTCCTCGGTATAACAGAATGCTTTCGCATAGCCGAAAGCGAGCCCCCACAGGTAGAACCAGAACAACCAAACCCACGCGCCCGCGCTTTTCAAACCACCGGTTCCAGCACCAGCGGCACCCGCAACCGGAACGCCGCTCCCTTCTGCGCCGGAATCAGCTCGATCCCGCCGCCATGCGCGGCCAGCAGGGAGCGGGTGATCGACAGGCCCAGGCCGGTGCCGCCGCGCTCGCGCGCGGTGGTGAAGAAGGGCTCGAAGATCTTGGCGGCGTTACCGGGCGAGATGCCGGGGCCGTTGTCGCTGAAGTCGATCAGCAGCAGTGGCCCGCCGCCGGGCTCGCGGCGACACTGGATGGTGACTTCCGCGCCGGCGCCGGCATGCTGGCGCGCGTTGTCGCACAGGGTGCCGAGGATCGAGTCCAGCACTTCCGGGGCGATCGCCAGG
>CAZQLF010000619.1:0-1861 GCA_964594035.1 uncultured Rhodospirillaceae bacterium
GTTTCGCCGTGAGCGTCGCCGTCTCGATTTCCGGTGTCAGCAAGACCTATCGTAGCCGCACCGGCGCCGTGCCGGCCCTGGGCAATGTCGATCTCGACATCGCGCCAGGCGCATTCGTTTCCCTTGTGGGTCCATCCGGATGCGGCAAGAGCACCCTGCTGATGATGCTGGCCGGGTTGCTCGATTGCAGCAGCGGCCAAATTACCATCAACGGCCGCAAGGTGATCGGGCCCGAAACCGACATCGGCATCGTCTTCCAGGGCAATGTGCTGGTCGACTGGCGCAACGCCCTCGACAACGTACTGCTCCAAGTCGAAATGCGCGGCCTCGATCGCCAGGCCTACACCGCCAAGGCCATCGACCTGCTGGCCTCGGTCGGCCTCAAGGAATTCTTGCGGCGCTTTCCCTATGAACTTTCCGGCGGCATGCAGCAGCGTACCGCCTTTTGCCGGGCGCTGATCCACGATCCGCCGCTGATCCTGATGGACGAACCGCTGGGCGCGCTCGATGCCATGACCCGCGAACAGCTGCGCGGCGATCTGGAAAAGCTGATCATGGCGAGCCCGCGCACCGTGGTCTTCGTCACCCACAGCATCGAGGAAGCGGTCCAGCTTTCCGACGAGGTGATCGTAATCTCGCCCCGGCCCGGCACCATCGTGCGCCGGATCAAGATTGACCTGCCCCGGCCGCGCGATCTGAAGCTGCGCCTGGGCTCCGATTTCCAGGCCATCGTTGCCGAGATCAAGGAGCTCTTCATGAGCTACGGGGTGATCTGACGGCCATGTTCACGCGCGGGCGCATTGCCGAACATGCAACGCCATTCCTCTTCGGTGCCCTGCTGATCGCGCTGTGGGAAGGGGCAGTGCGGGTATTCCACATTCCGCTCTACATCATCCCGCCGCCCAGCCTGATCGTCGTCGAGTTTGCGCATCACTTTCAGCGGATCTGGTATTACACGCTGGTCACGGGCGGAGAGACGGTTGCAGGCTTCGCCACGGCCCTGCTGCTGGGCATTCCGCTCTCGTTGTTCGTCGCCTATTCGCCGCTGCTCCGGCGGACCTTCTATCCGCTGGCGGTAACGCTGGAGATGGTGCCCAAGATCGTCTTCGCGCCGATCTTTGTGACCTGGTTCGGCTTCGGCTTCCTGCCCAAGATCCTGATCGTCTATCTGGTGTGCTTCTTTCCCATTCTGCTTAACGGGATTTTGGCCTTTACCTCGCTGAGCGTGGAGCTCACGCGTTTCTGCCAATCCACCGGGGCCGGACCCATCCGCACCTTCTTCAAGGTCCGCCTGCCGGCAGCCCTGCCCCAGGTCTTCGTCGGCATCAAGGGAGCCGCGGTGAATGCCACGGTAGGCGCCACCATTTCCGAATGGATCGGCGGCGATGCGGGGCTCGGTTATTATGTGCAGATCGCTTCGGGCGACCTGCGCATGGATCTGGCTTTTGCCATCATCATCATGCTGGCAGCATTGGGGCTGCTGCTGTTCTGGATCGTAGTGCTGGCGGAGCGCTGGCTGGTGCCCTGGCATGTCTCTCAGCGCACCGTGAACGTTCTCGACGCGTAGGAGTTTTCATGCCGAGCGAACCGCTGTACCGCGCGGGCGATATCACCGCCTTTGCCACATCGCTGTTCGCCAAAGCCGGCGCCGATGCCGGCAAGGCCTCGGCCATCGCCGCACATCTCGTCGAAGCCGATCTCATGGGCCACACGACCCACGGTCTCGCCCAGGCCGGCGCCTATCTCGAGGAGCTGGAATCTGGCGCCATGGCAAAGACCGGCGAACCGGCGGTAATCGCCGATCGGCCCGCTGCGGTCACCTGGGATGGTGGTTTCCTGCCCGGCGTCTGGCTGGTGGATA
>CAZQLF010000620.1:0-1853 GCA_964594035.1 uncultured Rhodospirillaceae bacterium
GCGCAGGGTCCGCCTGCTTGGGCATGAAGGACCACTTCAGGCCGGTGGGAAAACCCGCCCCGCCGCGCCCGCGCAGGTCGGATTTCTTGATTTCGTCGATGATGGCGTCGCGGCCACGTTCGAGCAGCGCTTGCGTATTTTCCCAGAGGCCGCGGTGGCGGGCACCCGCCAGGCGCCAATCGTGGGTCCCATAGAGATTGCGGAAGATGCGATCGCTGTCCTGCAACATGCTTTCTTCGCCTACTTCATATCGCGCAGCGTCGTCGGCCCGCCTTCGGGGGCGGAACCCTGGCGGCCGGTCTGCGACCCGGGTGCCGCCGGCTTGCCGCGCGCCAGGGAATCCAGCAGCCGCTCCAGCTTCAGGGGATCGAGATCTTCATAGAAATCGTCGTTGATCTGGATGACCGGTGCGTTCGCGCAAGTGCCCAGGCATTCGACCTCGACGAGGGTGAACTTGCCGTCGGCTGTCGTCTCCTTGAGGGCGATGCCGAGCTTGCGCTGGCAGGTCTCGGTCAGCTTGTCGGATCCCCGCAGCCAGCAGGGCGTCGTGCGGCAGACCTGCAGCAGGTATTTGCCCACCGGCTTCAGGTTGAACATCGTGTAGAAGGTCGCGACCTCGTAGACGCGGATCGGCGCCATGTCGAGGGCCGCCGCCACATGATCCATCGCGGCGCGCGGTAGCCAGCCGCCGACCTGGCGCTGGGCAAGATCGAGCAGCGGCAGCACCGCGCTTGCCTGGCGGCCCGGCGGATATTTGGCGACGATCCTGTCGGCCAGCGCCTTGTTCTCCGGCGTGAAGGCAAAAATCTCGCTCATCGGTCGATCTCGCCGAAGACGATGTCCATCGATCCCAGGATGGCGACCGAATCCGCCAGCATGTGGCCGCGGCTGCAGAACTCCATCGACTGGAGATGGGCGAAGCCCGGGCTGCGGATCTTGCAGCGATAGGGCTTGTTGGTGCCGTCGGAGACGAGATAGACGCCGAACTCGCCCTTGGGCGCCTCGACCGCCGTGTAGGTCTCGCCGGCCGGCACGTGATAACCCTCGGTATAGAGCTTGAAGTGATGGATCAGCGCTTCCATGGAGCGCTTCATCTCGGCGCGCGGCGGCGGCGTCACCTTGCGGTCGGTCGAGCTGTGCGGGCCTTCCGGCATTTCCGAAATGCACTGCCGGATGATACGCAAGGACTGGCGCATTTCCTCGAGCCGCACGAGGTAGCGATCGTAGCAGTCGCCGTTCTTGCCGACGGGAATGTCAAAATTCATCTTGTCGTAGACGAGATAGGGCTGCGCCTTGCGCAGATCCCAGGCGAGGCCGGAGGCACGCAGCATCGGGCCGGTGAAGCCCCAGTCCAGCGCGTCCGCGGCTGACACGGTGCCGATATCGACCAGCCGCTGCTTGAAGATGCGGTTTTCAGTCAGCAAAGTCTCGACATTGTCGAGCACCTTGGGGAAGCGCTGGCTCCAGGCAAGCAGGTCGTCGAGCAGGCCCGCGGGAATATCCTGATGCACGCCGCCCGGCCGGTAATAAGCCGCATGCAGGCGCGCCCCGCTGACCCGCTCATAGAATTCCATCAGCAGCTCGCGTTCCTCGAAGCACCACAGGAACGGCGTTATCGCGCCGACGTCCGACGCATAGGCCGTCACGCTCAGAATGTGGTTCAGGATGCGGGTGATCTCGTCGAACATGACGCGGATGTACTGCGCGCGCAGCGGCACCTCGATGCCGAGCAGTTTTTCCACGGCGAGCACGAAGGCGTGCTCCTGGCACATGGGCGAGACGTAATCGAGTCGATCGAAATACTGAATCGCCTGGATTTAGGTCTTGTACTCGATCGGCTTTGTTGTGACGCC
>CAZQLF010000621.1:0-1844 GCA_964594035.1 uncultured Rhodospirillaceae bacterium
GCGAAGCCGACAGTGCGGAGAGCGTTCCTAATCTCCGAAGGGGATATTTTGTCGAAGTCGCAATTATAGCCTGTAACTGAGCATTCGGGAAAAAGGATGGCATCACTCCCGGCCTGCGCCGAGGCATGCGTGACCTCAGCAATCCAGGAAGCGTTTTCACGAATGCCGGCGCGGAACTTCATTTGGGCGACGGCTACAGTGAGTCGGTTCGTTCGTGCCCTTTGCTCTGGCTCTGGCTGCCGCCTGCATCTACGGAGTTGTGGCCTTTTCGGTTACGCGCCGCACCCAGGAGATCGGCATTCGCATGGCGCTCGGCGCGCAGCGAAGCGACGTACTGGGTTTGGTCGTGGGCGAAGGCGCTCGGCTCGCGGTTTCGGGCGTTGCGATTGGCATTGCTGCATCCATCGTCATCACGCGCCTTTTATCCAGTCTTCTTTTCGGAGTCAGCGCCACGGACCCATTTACATTCGCCAGCGTAGCTGTGCTTCTTTCTCTCGTCGCGCTGCTCGCTTCGTATATCCCCGCGCGCCGCGCCATGCGTCTCGATCCCAATACCGCATTGCGGTGCGACTAGGGATATGCTGTACCGGAGCCAAGCCCATGTTGAACGATCTTCGTTATGCAGTCCGGACGTTAGCGAAAACTCCGGGGTTCACCGCGGTGGCGGTGGCGACGCTGGCGCTGGGCATCGGCGCCAATAGCGCCATCTTCAGCGTGGTGAACACGGTGCTATTCCACGCGCTGCCGTATCCGCACGCCGAGCGGCTGGTGCGGGTGCAGGAAAAGACGCATAGCTTCGGTTTCATGGATATTTCCTATCCGAACTTTCTCGACTGGGCCGCACAAAACAAAGTCTTCGAAAGCCAGGCCCTGGTCCGGGAAGGAAGCTTCACCCTGATGGGCGCGGGAGAGCCGGAGCGCCTCAAGGGCGTGAAAGTCTCGAGCGGCTTGTTCGCAACCTTGGGCGTCAATCCGGCGCAGGGACGGGGTTTTCTGCCGCAGGATGACCAGAAGGGCGCCGGCCCCACCGTCATCCTGAGCGATGAATTGTGGAAGCGACGCTTTAGCGGCGATGCGGCTGCAGTCGGCCGAACCATCCGGCTGGATGGCATCGGCTACACCATTGTTGGTGTGATGCCGGCTGGCTTCAAGCTGCCTATTCTTCCGAGCGACCTGATGGTTCCGGTTGGCCTGGATGCCGACATGAACCGGGGCAATCACTATCTTGTCGCCATCGCGCGCCTGAAGCCCGGGGTAACTTTGGAGCAGGCGAGATCGAATCTCGACGCTATCGCCCGCGGGCTCGAGCAGCAGTATCCCGACACCAACAGCACCTGGGGTTTGCAGGCCGACGGGCTGCAGGAACTGCTGGCGAAGGAACTCCGGCCTGCGATGCTGGTCCTGCTTGGTGCGGTGGGCCTGGTCCTCTTGATTGCTTGCGCGAACATTGCCAACCTGCTCCTGGCACGTGCCACGGCACGGCGGCGTGAATTCGCCATCCGCTCGGCGCTTGGCGCGGGACGCTGGCGCCTGGCGCGGCAGAGCCTTACGGAAAGCCTGGTGCTGGCTGTGATGGGCGGCGGTTTGGGATTGCTGGTGGCGTCCTGGGGGATCGATCTCATGGTCTCGCTCAAGCCAGACGATATCCCGCTGGCCCAAGCCATTCGCATGGATGCCTCTGTGCTCGGATTCACGCTGGCGGTTTCGATCCTGACCGGCCTGCTGTTCGGGCTGACGCCGGCACTCGAGACTTGGCGCGTTCAGTTGAGCGAAACACTGAAAGCAGGCGGCAGGACCTCGGCGGGCACGCCATAGGTATCCTGCAGGCGCTCGAACATCTGGGC
>CAZQLF010000622.1:0-1840 GCA_964594035.1 uncultured Rhodospirillaceae bacterium
GATCGCGGAACTCTATGCCAGCGAAGGCGCCAATGTCGCCATTGCCGATCTGAACCAGGCGGCCGCCGATGCCGCGGCGGCAAAGATCAAGAGCGCGGGCGGCAAGGCGATCGGTCTTGCCGTGGATGTCAGCAACGAGCAGCAAGTTGATGCAACGGTCGACCGCACCGCGCAGGAATTCGGCGGCAGCGATATCCTGGTCAGCAATGACGGCATCCAGATCGTAAAGCCGGTCGTCGACTTCGCCTTCGCCGACTGGAAGAAGCTGCTGGCCGTGCATCTCGATGGCGCTTTCCTGACCACCCGCGCTGCGCTGCGCCACATGTACAAACAGGGCCGCGGCGGCAGCATCATCTATATGGGCTCGGTGCATTCGAAGGAGGCATCGATGCTGAAGGCGCCCTATGTCACCGCCAAGCATGGCATCGAGGGTCTGGCCAAGGTGGTCGCCAAGGAAGGTGCAGCCCACAACGTGCGCGCCAACGTGATCTGCCCCGGCTTCGTGCGCACGCCGTTGGTGGATAAACAAATTCCCGAGCAGGCCAAGGAACTCGGCATCTCCGAAGACGATGTGATCAAGAAGGTGATGCTGAAGGAGACCGTCGATGGCGAGTTCACCACCGTCGGCGACGTTGCCGAGACCGCGCTCTTCTTTGCCGCCTTCGACAGCAACGCACTGACCGGCCAATCCATGGTGGTATCGCACGGCTGGTTCATGCAGTAATTCCTGCATGGATCAAGGCGTCTGGGGCGCTGCACCGGCAGCAGGATATCGTCGCTATCGGCCCGGCGAGCTCCGGGCCGATCGCTGGATGCATGTCCTGGGCGTCGGCGCGGGCTGCGCCGGCGCAATTGGCCTGTTGACGACGACGGCGCTGCGCGGCGATCCCTGGGTGGTTCTTGGCGTCGGCGTCTATGCGCTGGGATTGCTGGCGATGCTGAGCTTCTCAGCCTCCTACAATCTCGCAAGGCCATCGCCCTTTAAGGAAAATCTCAGGCGCTTCGACCATGCCGCGATCTTCACCATGATCGCCGGCACCTACACCCCCTTCTTTCTCAATCGCGTCGGCGGCGCTTGGGCTGCGGGCATGCTGGGCTTCGTCTGGGCCGTCGCACTCGCCGGCGTTCTCATGGCCATCGCCGCACCGCGGCGCCATGAGAAACTGCAGATCGTGGTTTATCTGCTGCTCGGCTGGTCGGTCATCGTCGCCCGCCAGCCGCTGGGCGAGCATCTGTCAGAGCCCGCGGGCCATCTTCTGCTCGCCGGCGGCCTGGTCTACAGCTCTTGGGTGCCGGTGCCGCTCTGGCGCCATCTTCGCTACAACACTGCCATCTGGCATGGCCTGGTGCTGGTAGCCGCCAGCTGTCACTACGCTGCAGTTCTGGTCGGCGTGGTGCTGCCAGCTTAGTTGGACAAAACCTCTAGCTTCTCTCCGCCGGAATCACTGTCAGCGTCTTCTTTTCCACGCCGCGCAACAGGGTGAGCGAGGTCGGCTGGCCGACGCGCTCCTCCGTCAGCAGACGAACGAGATCGTCGACGCCGGCGAGCGTGCGATCGCCGATGGCTACCAGAATATCGCCGGCGAGAAGCCCGGCACGGGCCGCGGGTCCGTTGGTCTCCAGCCCGCCGACGCGCACGCCGCTCGCCTGATCGAGGCCATGGAATCGCGCAACCCGGCGGGCGATCGGCACCTGCTGGCCGGCAATGCCGATGATGCTGCGCTTGACCCGGCCATGACGGATCAACTGGCCCAACACGAACTGCGCCGTGTTGGCGGCGACCGCAAAGCAGATGCCTTGGGCACCCCTGATCATGGCGGTATTGATGCCGATCACCTCG
>CAZQLF010000623.1:0-1831 GCA_964594035.1 uncultured Rhodospirillaceae bacterium
AAGCCTTCAACGCCAGCCGGCCGCTGATTGGTGCGCGTGGTGTGGGCCTGGCCCAGGGCGCCATTGATCATGCCACCGGGTTCGTCAAGGAGCGCGCGGCGTTTGGCCGCCAGGTCAGCGACTTTCAGGGCATCCGCTGGATGCTGGCGGACATGCAGATGCAGACCGAAGCCGCCCGCAACCTCGTATACCGCGCCGCCTCGCTGGTGGATGCGGGCGCGAGCGCGGCGGAACTGGCCCCGATGGCCGCCATGGCCAAGTGCTTCGCCTCGGATACCGCCATGAAGGTGGCGACCGACGCGGTGCAGTTGTTCGGTGCAGCGGGCGTGTCGGCCGAGTACTCGATCAATCGCTACTTCCGCGATGCCAAGGTGCTCCAGATCATCGAAGGAACCAACCAGATCCAGCGCAACATCATCTCCAACAGCATGCTTGGTCGTCCGGTCAAGCCTTAGCACCATCGGATCCACAGACAACGTATCGCGAAAGGGAAGACACCATGAATAACGACACGCTCGAAACCGTCGGCCTTGGCATGTATTTCGAGGACCTGCCGGTCGGCCGCAAGTTCAGGACCATCGGCCGCACCATCCAGGACGCCGACATCTGCAACTTCATCAATGTGATCCACATGACCGAAGTGCTGTTTACCGACATGGAGTTCCTGCGGAACGAATCGGATATCAAGGGTCGCCTCGCGCCGGGCTCGCTGGTCTACTGCTTTGCCGAGGGTCTGCTGACCCAATCCACGATGCAAAAGACGGGTTACGCATTCCTGGGCATGGAACTGGATATCAAGAACCCCGCCTTCGCCGGCGACACGCTGCATGTGGAATGCGAAGTGATCGAAGCGCGTCGGTCGAAGAGCCGACCGGGACGAGGTCTGGTGCGCACGCGCAACCGGGTGGTCAAGCAGGACGGCACCGAACTGCTGGTGTACACGCCGCTGCGCATGATCAAGTGCCGCAACGCGCAGTAAGCCTGGTCGCGTTCTGGCGTCGCCGCGGCGTGACGCCGATCATCGTTATCAAATCAAAGGAGTGAGTCATGAAGGGGCTGCAAAACAAGGTTGTCATCGTTACCGGCGGTGCCGGCGGCATCGGTGCGGAACTGTGCAGGCGCTTTGCCGAGGAGCGGGCCGTCGTTGCCGTGTTCGACCTCAATGAACAGGCCGCACAGCAGGTTGCTGCACAGATCCGCGAGGCTGGTGGCAATGCCAGTGCATACACCGTGGACATCACCGACCACGCCCGGGTCAACGCGGCCGTGGCGGCAGTGGAGCAGGAGCTTGGCCCCGTAGATGTCCTGGTCAACAACGCCGGATGGGACTTTGCTGCCCGCTTCGTCGATACCGGGCCGGACCTGTGGCAGAAGATCGTCTCGATCAATCTGATGGGGCCGTTGAATCTGCACCATGCCGTGGTGAAAGGCATGGCGGCGCGTGGCGCCGGTCGGGTCATCAACATTGCATCGGATGCGGGGCGCGTCGGTTCTTCCGGCGAATCGGTCTACTCGGCTTGCAAGGGCGGGATCATTGCCTTCTCCAAGACCCTGGCACGTGAACTGGCACGCAAGAAGATCAATGTGAACGTCGTTTGCCCGGGGCCGACCGAAACCGCTCTGTTCCGCGATTTCGCGGGCGAGGGCGAGAGCGGCGACAAGCTGCGTGGCGCACTGGAAAAGGCCATTCCGTTCGGGCGCCTGGGGCAGCCGGAAGACGTGGTCGGCGCCGTCTGCTTCCTGGCGTCCGACGATGCGGCCTTCATTACCGGACAGGTCCTTTCAGTCTCGGGCGGTCTGACCATGGCGGGTTGAATCTAGCGAAGGAAGA
>CAZQLF010000624.1:0-1082 GCA_964594035.1 uncultured Rhodospirillaceae bacterium
TCTCCCAGAGTCCAAAGTCGAGTCGGGCGAACCCGAAGCCTGCCGCACAGCCCGGCAGGCGAAATCTGGAAACGGCCGAAGGCCAATGTCCAACGGCCCTCAAGCCCAGCAGCAATATCCCACCGACAATGATGGCCCCAACGGCGCCCAACTCAAGCCAGATCTGCAGGAATGCGTCATGCGGATGCAGCGGGATCAGCGACTGGCCGGGCGGCAGGAAATGCGAAACCTCATCGCCGTTCGGCACATAGCGCGAAGCGTTGAAGCCCCAGCCGAGCAGCGGCTTTTCCAGCACCCGCTCGGCCGCGAAATGCCAGATCTCGACCCGATGCTGGCCGGAATGCTTGATCCAGTGCGCGGTCGTGCCGCCGTGATCGTAAGCGAAAATCGAGAATGGCAGGATGAGCACGAAGGCCAGCACGGTGGTCAGCGCCAGCAACCGGCGCACCCAGATCGCCGAGACGAAACAGGCACCTAGCACGGCCAGCGAAAGCGCCATGCCCAGCGTCGCCGACGAGGCTGTCAGCTTCACGCAGGCGACGGCGAAGACCGCCGCCAGCAGGGCGCCCACCCAAGGCCGCCCGAGCCGGGCCAGCGCCAGGCAGGCGGGCCAGACGAGAAGGGGCAGGGCATCGGTCGAGCGTTTGGCCTCGACCAGATCGGCCAGCTTGGCGCTGTTGCCCATCACCGCACGATAGAGCGGGAAATCGAACATCGTCTCGACAGCCAGCAGCACCAGGCCGGCCAGCATGCCGCCGACCAGGGCCCGAGACAGTCGCCGGCCTTGCCTCGGGCCCAGCCTGGCCGCCAGCCCCAGCAGCGTCCAGAACGATACCCACGCCCAGACGATAGCCACGACGATCACGCCGATGATGGCGGCAAACACGATCGCCCAGCCGCTGACGCGGACCGCGCTGACGGTCTGACGCATCTCTTCATTCTGCGCGATCTCGCGATCGCGCTCCTTGTTGCCGTTGTCCGCGCTGCTCATCTCAGGCCCCGCTCAGGTTCCAGCTTTGGCTGCCGGGCTGAGCTTAGCGTCAAAAGATGTCGAATGGTCAACGGTGCTTTTGCCGACGCCG
>CAZQLF010000624.1:1092-1828 GCA_964594035.1 uncultured Rhodospirillaceae bacterium
CCAGCACGATATCGACGAGCTTGCGCGCGCCGCTGCCGGGATTGACGTCCCAGATCAGGGACAGGGCGCACCAGGCGATAAAGGCCAAGAAAAATGCAGCCGCATTGGCCGGAACGCCGGGCCAGGTGCCGCTCCGAAGGCGCTCGGCGCCATAGCCCAGTATGCCGGCCGCGATCATCAGGGGCGCCATGCCCAGCGGCGCTACCGCCAGCACAGTCGGGGCAAGGGCGAAAGCGACGGTCAGGATCCGCAAGGCGGCAGGGGTCAGGCCCTTATTCATCTTCGAGCGTGGCCTTCAGATACGACAGGATCGGATAGAGCCCGGCCATGAGCGCGATCAGGAAGCCCCACTTGCCCTCGCGATAACCCTTGCGCCGCCAGTAGCATTTGTAAAAGCGGCCGAATATCCGGCTGATATTCTTGCCGAATGTCTCATCGACCGTGCCGGTCTGCTTCCACTGCTCGCGCAGGTCACGGGCGCGCAAGGTCGAATAGCGGTCGAGCCGGGCGATCATCTCGGAGATGTCGCGGTCGACATAGTGTTTCAGCGGCGATCCAAGCCGCTCCCCGGCCTCACCGGTCAGCACCAGCTTGGGATGGACGCGCTGGTTGCCCCAGCTCTTGGTGCCCTTGCGAAACAGGCCGACATAGGCGCCTTTGCCGAAAGCCGCACCCCAGCCGAAACGAACCAATCGGCTGCCGATGAAATTGTCGACCGGGATCAGGTGGCGGGCGG
>CAZQLF010000625.1:0-1817 GCA_964594035.1 uncultured Rhodospirillaceae bacterium
GAGCGCGAGCTGCGCGACGCCGAGAGGCGGCGCTCCTTGCGCCGGGCGGAGGCGGAGCGGGAAGAGGCTCTCCTGGGGCTCCGCCGGAGCGAGCGTCTGTTCCACGACCTGTTCGAATCGGCCCCCGATGCCACGGTGATCGTCGACGGCCAGGGGGTCATCCGGGCGGCGAGCCGGCAAGCGGAGGAGCTCTTCGGATACGAGCGGGACGAGCTGGGCGGGCAGCCGGTGGAGCTCCTGGTCCCTCCTTCGGCCCGGCCGGGTTACCGGCAGCTTCGCGAGACCTTCGTCCAGTCCCCGGTGGCCCGGTTCATGGGCGTGGGCCAGCAGAACCTCCTGGCCCTTGCGGCGGATCGTGCGGTCGGGCGTCAGGAACACATTCTTGGCGAGCTGCTGGGTGATGGTGCTGCCGCCCTGCACCAGATGGCCCGCCTCGATATTCGCCATGAAGGCGCGCACCAGCCCGCGCGGATCGATGCCGTAATGGCTATAGAAGCGCCGGTCCTCGATGGAGAGCAGCGCATCGGGCAGATATGGTGGTAGCTGATCGAGATTGACCGGCTTGCCATAGAGATCGCCATAGCTCGCGAGAATCTGGCCGTCGCTGGTCACCAGCGTGATGCTGGGCCGGCGCGAGGCCGTGGTCAGACGGTCCAGGTTCGGCAGGTCATAGGCAAGCCAGCCGAGGAAACAGAGCCCGACGAAAAACGCCCAGATGGCAAGAACGGCCGTCCATTTCGCCAGCCCCGCCAGGAAGCGGCGACCGCCGCCCTTGGCCCTTGCCTTGCGCTTTTTCGGCTTTTCCCCCTTGGCTTTGTCTTTCTTGCTCATCGCGTCTTTCTTACTCATGGCGCCGCCTGTTTAGGCGATTTACCCCATTATTGCCATGGCGCTATTGGTGCCGCGGATTTGGGCGCGCTCGCTTGCCTGCGCTTGTTGGGGCCGACATAGTGCCGCGCCATGAAAAACCTCGCCATTCGCCGCGCGGAAATCGGTGACACCGATCTGCTGGTCCGGCTGGTTGCCGCACTTTCCGAGGCGGAAGGCGCGCCGGCGCCGCGATTCGATGCCGCCATATGCCGGCGCGACGGTTTTGGTGCAGCCCCCTTGTTCACCGCCTGGATCGCCGAGATCGACGGCAAGGTTGCCGGTTATGCCCTGCATCATCGTTCTTATGACACTGACCGTGTGGTCCGGGCGGAATGGCTAAGCGATCTTTATGTCGAAAGCTGGGCGCGCCGCCGAGGTCTTGGCTATCGTCTCGCCCAATTCGTGGCGCAGCAGGCAGCAAAGGATGGTGCGGAAGCCCTCCATTGGACCGTCCTGCGCCGCAACGAACCTGCCCGCCGGTTCTACCGGCACTTCGCCACCGAAGATGTCCGTCTGCTGCATTGCCTGTGCGAAGACGACAATCTGACCGGGCTTGCTGCAGCGCGGCGCTTGAGCAGCGTCGCGATCCGGCCGGCCGTGGCCAGCGATGCGCCGCTGCTGGCGCGCATGGTGGATGAGCTACTGCTCTCCCTGGGCGAGCCGCAATTCGGGTTCGACGCGACGAGCCGCCTGTTGCGCGACGGTTTCGGTGCGGCACCACGCTTTGAAGCAATTGTCGCCGAGCAGGCTGGCGATCCCGTCGGCTACGCCCTGTTCTGGACGATTTATGATACGGAGCTGGGCGCGCCTTCACTGTTTCTTTCCGATCTCATGGTTATCGAGCGGGCGCGCGGCCGCGGCATTGCCCGCGATCTGATGGCCGAGGTGGCAAGGCGCACGCTTTCCAAAGGCATGCCACGGCTCTCCTGGGAAGTGCTCGAGGGCAA
>CAZQLF010000626.1:0-1815 GCA_964594035.1 uncultured Rhodospirillaceae bacterium
CAACGAGGCGCGTCTTGTCGTTCAGGAGCTGATCGAGTTTTCCCATATCGAGAAAGCCGGTGACGGGATCGATCTGCCATTCGCGGATCACCACGCCGAACTCCGCCAACCGGCGCCAGGCGCCGATATTGGCCTCGTGATCGAGATTGGTGACGATCACTTCGTCGCCGGGCTTGAGACCGGGCCGCAGCGCCTGAGCCAGCAGATAGACATTCATCGTCGTCGAATGGCCGATGATGACCTCGTCGGCGTCCGCCCCCACCATGGCCGCCATCAGCTTCCGGCCTTCGGCGATTCGGGCAGTGGCATCGGCGGAAGGCGCAAAGGTCCATGAAGGCTGCAGCTGCACTTCGCTCATATAGCTGTGCACGCGGTCGATCACGCTCTGCGGCACGTAGCTGCCGCCGGCGTTTTCGAAGAAAACCCAGCCATTGGCCAGCGGCGGAAATTGCTTGCGGATGAAAGCGGTATCGAAGGTGAGCATGATCACTCCGGGGCCCGTGTCCCGATTTCGAAATCTGTCGAATCAGATTCTCATCGGCTGCGGGACACAAGTTATTGAATTGAGTGGCCTGCTTATCCCAGAAATTCGCACGCGAATTTCTGGGGCAGGACACTGGGGCGCGGCGAGACTATGGCAAGTGGCGCCATTGATAAAGGCTTGCCGGACGCAGGCGCACTTGCCTCTGCGCGCAATCCGTGTTTCCCATAGCGCCATGGTCATGGCGTTGCCGTTTCTGTTGGGCTTGATCGCAGCCATCTGCGCCGCCGCGGGGCAGCGCCGTGCGGCGATCGGCGTCTGGGTGCTGCTGGTAATCGTGCTGGTGGCCTGGCTCAAATATCATGCCACCGATTCACTCGGGCTTTCGTTCTAGCCATGCCGATGCGCGCGTTCAACTCGCTCGGGCTTGCTGGCGCGTCGCTGGTCCTGATCGTCGCCTTCTACTATCAGCTTGTTATCGGCGAGTTGCCTTGTCCACTTTGCCTGCTGCAGCGTAGCGCCTTCGTGGCGCTTGGGATTGGCTTCCTTCTCAATGTCCGCTTCGGCTCTTCGCCGGCCAATTACGGTCTCGTGCTGCTGGGCGCCGTGTTCGGCGCTGCGACATCGACGCGGCATATCCTGCTGCACATAAAGCCGGGCGATCCGGGCTTTGGATCGCCGCTCTTTGGAATCCACATCTATACCTGGTCTCTGATCGGTTTCGTGGGCTACATCATCTACACGGCGATCCTCCTGTTCATGGAGGCCGGGCGGCGGCCCGCGACGACGCCGCTGGATGGGCTCAGCCGCGCCGGTCTTTGGCTGTTCATGCTGCTGGTTGCCGGCAATCTTGTTTCGACCGTGCTGGAGTGCGGGGTCGGGCCCTGCGGCGACAATCAGGCGGTCTACGACTTGCTGCAGTAGGGCCGGCACCGCAGGCGTCATGGGCCTTTGCCGATTAAGCATGGCAGGGCTTTCGCAGCCCGGCTATTTTTGCCGCGCCACAGCCGATAATCGGGAAAGAAGCGCCATGAGCAAGTTCGACAAATCCAAGCTGCCCAGCCGCCATGTCTCCGTCGGGCCAGCCAGCGCCCCGCACCGTTCCTACTATTACGCCATGGGCATGACCGAGCAGGAGATCGCGCAGCCCTTCGTCGGCGTGGTGACCACCTGGAACGAAGCCGCGCCCTGCAATATCGCGCTCGGCCGCCAAGCCCAGGTGGTGAAGCGCGGCGTCAAGGCTGCCGGCGGCACACCGCGCGAGTTCACCACCATCACCGTCACCGACGGCATCGCCATGGGCCATGCCGGGATGAAGTCCTCGCTGGTCAGCC
>CAZQLF010000627.1:0-1811 GCA_964594035.1 uncultured Rhodospirillaceae bacterium
TTTTCCAACCCGCCGGGGCGGCAAGGGATGGCTTTGCTGTAACCGAGGAATCCGGCCAAAATGGGACCCGGACGACCGGCTCAGCGGAAATCGCCGGCGATAACATGGCGCCGGGTGTCTGGCCCGATCATCCTCGTCTTCCGGCAGGCCGATCCGGCCTTCCGATGCGCTGCAAAAGAGCGCAACCTTATGCCGCAGCGGGGCGCCCTTGAGCGCTGTCGGCCAGTGTGTTTGGTGAGGTGAAAGGCAGTTCCCGAACAAGAATCGGCGCAAGCCGCGTCGAGGGCGCGCGGGGCCAAGGCACCGACGAAAGAGGCTGGCGCGTCGCCGAAGCTCATGGCGCGCCCGGCTTCGACTGGCCAGAGTCGAGCGCCTGCAAGCGAGGAGCGATCTTGATGGTCAACCGGAGCCTGAGCGACAGGATGCTTGCTGGGCTCTCCGGCGCTCTGGGCACAGGCCTATTGGCAGTGCCGGCATGGGCCGGTACGGGCCAGCCGTCACCGAAGCAGATCAACTTCCAGGAGGCAGTGACCCCGATCGCCGACGAGATCCACTGGGTCCACGACTACGTCAACGTCATCATCTTCCTGATCACCGCCTTCGTGCTGCTGCTGGTGCTCTACGTAATGTGGCGGTTCAGTGAGAAGAGGCACCCGACACCCTCGCGCACCACGCACAACACCACGCTCGAGGTGCTGTGGACGGTGATCCCGGTCCTGATCCTGGTGGCGATCGCCATCCCCTCCTTCAAGCTCCTCTTCGACCAGTACACCTTTCCGCCGCCGGACCTGACGCTGAAGGCCACGGGCAAGCAGTGGTACTGGACCTATACTTACCCCGCAGATCAGGGCGGCGGGTTCGAGTTCGATTCTACTCTGATACCCGAGGCAGAGCTAAAGCCGGGCGATATTCGCCTGCTCGCGGTGGACAATGAAGCGGTGGTGCCTGTTGGAAAGGTCGTTCATCTTCAGGTGACGGCCGCGGATGTTCTTCATGCCTTCGCCATTCCCTCCTTTGGCGTCAGAATCGATGCCGTCCCCGGCCGGTTGAACGACAGCTGGTTTAAGGCCGAAAGGGAAGGCGTTTACTACGGCCAATGCGCAAAGCTCTGCGGCAAGGATCACTCCGGCATGCCGATTGCAATTCGGGTGGTGAGCGAGGGGGCCTATGCGGCATGGCTCGCCGAGGCGAAGAAGAAATTCGCCTCGATAAGCAATTCGCCGCTCCGCTATGCGCAAAACGCTGCGCCGGGCGCAGGGCGGCAATAACGAAATAACAGCTGATGGCCAATCAAAATTCGGGGAATTCCATGCTGCAGGTGACAGCTTCGCATCATATCGAAGACCATGGCCATCCCACCGGATGGCGGCGCTGGTTATTTGCCACCAATCACAAGGATATCGGCACCCTCTACATCCTGTTTGCCATTGTCGGGGGCTTCGTCGGCGGCGCGATGTCGATTTTCATGCGGATGGAGCTGCAAGAGCCCGGCATCCAAATCTTCAACCACCTTGCCGAGATTATGAACGGCGCCTCGCCAGAGACAGCAAACGAGGCCGCCAAGAATCTCTACAACGCTTTTATCACCGCCCATGGCTTGATCATGATCTTCTTCTCGGTCATGCCGGCGCTGATCGGCGGTTTCGGCAATTGGTTCGTCCCGATCATGATCGGCGCGCCCGACATGGCGTTTCCGCGGATGAACAATATTTCCTTCTGGCTGCTCGTTGCATCGTTCGGGCTGGCGGTTATTTCCCTCTTCGTGGAAGGCTCGCCCGGAATGCAGGGATTTGCGGGGGGCTGGGTCCTTT
>CAZQLF010000628.1:0-1801 GCA_964594035.1 uncultured Rhodospirillaceae bacterium
CTCGATCCGCTGGCCGTGCATGTCTTCATCCTGCAGAGCGACGAGATCAACGCCTTCGTTGCCGGCGGCGAGAATCTGTTCATCTATACCGGTCTGCTCGTGCGCACCCAGCGGCCGGGGCAGCTGATCGGCGTCGTGGCGCACGAATCCGGCCACATCGCCGGTGGCCATCTGGTGCGTGCCCAGCAGGAGATGAGCGACGCCCCGATCTCTACCCTGATCGGCGCGGTGCTCAGTGGCCAGGTGCTGCTGCGCTATACCCGCGTGATGGAGGCCTCCGCCGACGCGGCAGCGCTGGGCTTTCTCGACAAGCTCCATTGGTCGGCGACCGGCATGGCCGAGTTCCTGCGCCTCCTCCTGGTGCAGGAAAATATCACCTACGGTCATCTCAACCCTTATCTGATCAACCATCCGCTCACCCGGGACCGCATCGACGTGGTCGAGCAGCACATCGCGCAGTCACCCTGGAGCAAGGTTCCCGATCCGCCGGATTGGGTCGTGCAGCACAACCGGATGGTGGCCAAGCTCACCGGCTTTCTCTGGTCGTTCCAGCAGGTGATGATCAAATACCCGATGAGCGACACCAGCGTGCCGGCGCGCTATGCGCGCTCGATCGCCTATTGGCGGGCGGGCGATATCAATACCGCGCTTTCCATCATCAACACGCTGATTGCGCAATATCCCAACGATCCGTATTTCTACGAACAGAAGGGCCAGTTCCTGTTCCAGAACGCGCGCGGGCCGGAGGCGATCGCAGCCTATACACGCGCCATGCAGCTTGCCCCCGACGAACCATTGATCGCGCTTGAGCTGGCGCAGGTGCAGATCGAGCAGGAGGATCCGAGCCTGTTGCCCGCGGCCATCGACGAACTCAAGATCGTGCTGCGCACGGAAACCCGCGACCCCGATTCCTGGCGGCTGATCGGCATCGCCTATGGGCGTAGCGGCCAGACCGGCCTTGCCGCCTGGGGGCTGGCGGAAAGTGCCGCCGCCTCGGGCGACGACAAGGAAGCGCGGAAATGGGCGAAGGAAGCCATGAAGCAGCTGCCGCAAGGCACGCCGGAATGGCTGCGCTCCCAGGACATCTTCACCGCACCCAAGCCCGCGGAGGAAAACTCCAACGGAATTTCCGGCTGACTTAGCCTCTGATCCGGCCAGCGTGTTATAACGCCGGCAGCAACCGAGGGAGGTTCGATTTGGCGCCGTCGTCCGCGCGCACGCTCGCCAAGGCCGAGGCCATTGCCAAGGCCCGGGGCGCGGCCTTCACGCCTATCCGCCGGCGCGTGCTGTCGCTGATCCTGAAGGCCGGCCGGCCCGTCGGTGCCTATGAGCTGCTGGCGGCGCTCAAGACCGCAACCGGCAAGGCGATGCCGCCGACGGTTTACCGGACGCTCGATTTCCTGATCGCGCAGGGCTTCGTCCATCGCATCGAATCCCGGAACGCCTTCATTGCCTGTGTGGAAGCCGACAGCCCCCATCTCAGCCAGTTCGCCATCTGCGATTCCTGCGGACGGACTGTGGAATCCATGGATGCCGATCTCGCCCGCAAGCTCAACCGCCAGGCGGCCAAGCTTGGCTTCACCGTTGAGCGCCAGATCGTCGAGATGCACGGCATCTGCGGCGCCTGCCAACCGGCTCACCACGCCCGTTACCGGCACGCTTAAGGCTGTTTTTTCCATTCGTCATGCCCGGGGCCGGCCCCTTCTCGGCCGGAGGCGCGTCCGATCGCCTTGGGCCCCTCAGCCCAAGGCGTGAATCTGGGCGTTAAAAAATCCAGGGGCATCCACGTCTTGGCCCGTCA
>CAZQLF010000629.1:0-1798 GCA_964594035.1 uncultured Rhodospirillaceae bacterium
TCGGTGATCTGGCTGTCGCTGAGCTGGGGCATGTGGTCGACATCGGCGGAAGGCGCCAGCATCGCCAAGGCCTGGCGCAGGCCCTCGCGCTGACCCTGCAAGACCGCCTGCGCGCGGGCATCGACGGCGTTGCCGGCCGTCACATCGACATCGATACCGCGTACGGCGATGATGCCTTCGTCCGCCTGTGCTGCCGGCACTGCGAGGAGGCCCGCAAACAGGCAGAAAATCAGGAAAAATGCGGCGCGCGGGATCATTGCAAAGCGCCTCGGATCAAGTATTTTGCAGCGCCGGGTCTTATAGCCCATCGCCACGGAGGACGCCATAAACACCCGCAGCTACCGCGATGCCGGCGTCGATATCGATGCTGGCGCGGCACTCGTCGAGGCAATCAAGCCGTTGGCCGCCAGCACGGCGCGCAGCGGCACGGCGGCGGGGCTCGGCGGCTTCGGCGCGCTGTTCGATTTGAAGGCTGCGGGCTATCGCGATCCCATCCTGGTCTCCACCACCGATGGCGTCGGCACCAAACTGAAAGTGGCGATCGCCGCGGGCAGGCACGACACCATCGGCATCGATCTCGTCGCCATGTGCGTCAACGACCTCGTGGTTCAGGGCGCCGAGCCGCTGCTGTTCCTCGACTACTTCGCCACCGGCAAGCTGGATGTCGCGGCCGGCAGTGCCATCGTTTCCGGGATTGCGGAAGGCTGTCGCCAGGCCGGCTGCGCGCTTGTCGGCGGCGAGACGGCAGAGATGCCCGGCATGTATGCGCCGGGCGATTACGATCTGGCCGGTTTCGCCGTGGGCGCGGTGGAGCGCGATGCGGTGATCGACGGCAGCCGCGTTGTCGCCGGCGATGCGATCCTGGGCCTGGCTTCGGCCGGTGTTCATTCCAACGGCTATTCGCTCGTGCGCAAGATCGTCGAAGTCTCGGGCCTCTCCTATGACGATCACGCGCCGTTCGACAAATCGCGCAAGCTGGGCGAGGCCCTGCTGACGCCAACCCGCATCTACGTGAAGAGCTGTCTTGCGGCGGCACGCACCGGCAAGGTGAAGGCCCTGGCTCACATCACCGGCGGCGGACTGTTCGAGAACATTCCCCGCGTGCTGCCCGATGGTCTCGCTGCCGAGCTCCACGCCCGGCGCTGGCCACGGCCAGCCGTCTTCAACTGGCTGTCGCGCGCGGGCGGCGTGGCGGATGCAGAGATGGCCCGCACCTTCAATTGCGGCATCGGCATGATGCTGGTGACGGCGCCGGAGGCCACCAAGGCGATCGCGGCGGAACTGACGGCGGCAGGCGAGACAGTCTTCGAGATCGGCCGCATCGTGCCGCGGCGCGCCGGTGCGCCGGGCGCCACGGTCGAAGCCATGGCCGCGGCATGGAACGGCTGAAGCTCGGCATCCTGATTTCCGGGCGTGGCAGCAATATGCGGGCGCTGGTCGAAGCGTGCAGGCGCGGCGCAATTCCAGCCGACATCAATCTTGTGCTCTCCAACCGCGCCGATGCCGGCGGACTTAACGTCGCCAAGGCTGCGGGCCTTCCCACCCAGGTCATCGCCCATCCCAACATCCCCGACCAGATTTTCGGTGCCGTCTACCGCGACCTCCCGCAGCAGGGCCGGACCTTTGAGCGCTGCGATAACGGTTTCCGTCTCTCCATGCGCGGCGTTCGTGGAAAACCGGAACTTGTCGTCCAGCTGGAACCCGTCGTCACGCTCGGAACCATCGCCGTCGTCCGCAGCGGCGCCGACCTCGGCGTCACCCAAACCGGCTTCACCTCGGAAGAATCCTTCTCCGACCT
>CAZQLF010000630.1:0-1791 GCA_964594035.1 uncultured Rhodospirillaceae bacterium
GGGCCGCTGCCGGGCTCCGGGGGGGGGGGGATGTGATAGGCGTCACCCGACAGGCCATAGCCCACCACCTCGGCATAGATCCTGGCCCCGCGCTTGCGAGCGTGCTCCAGCTCCTCGAGGATGACGACACCGGAGCCTTCACCCATGACGAAACCATCGCGATCGCGATCCCAGGGACGAGAGGCGCGTTCCGGCGTCTCATTGAACCCGGTGGAAAGCGCACGCGAGGCGGCAAAACCGGCGATGCCAATCCGCGAGATGGTGGCTTCCGCCCCGCCCGCCACCATGACCTCGGCATCGTCGAGGGCGATCAGCCGCGCCGCATCGCCAATGGCGTGCGCGCCGGTGGAGCATGCGGTCACCACCGCGTGGTTAGGCCCCTTGAAGCCGAAGCGGATCGAGACATGGCCGGAGGCGAGATTGATCAGCGAGGAAGGAATGAAGAAGGGCGATATCCGGCGCGGTCCCTTCTCATGCAGGATGATCGAGGCATCGTAGATGCCCTGCAGGCCGCCGATGCCCGAACCGATCAAGACGCCGGTGCGCTCGCGCGATTCCTCGTCCTGCGGCAGCCAGCCGGAATCCTGGACCGCCTGCACGGCCGCAGAAACCGCGAAAATGATGAACTTGTCCATCTTGCGCTGGTCTTTGGGCGCCACGAAATCGTCGGCGTTGAAATGATCGTTGGCGGCATCGCCGATCGGCACCTGGCCAGCGATCTTGCTGGGCAGGTCGGAGACGTCGATGGACTGGATAGAGCGCACGCCGGATTCCCCGGCGATCAGGCGCTTCCATGAGGCTTCGACGCCACTTGCCAGTGGCGAAACCAGTCCCAGCCCGGTGATGACGACGCGGCGCATGTCAGGTGCAGCAGCCGTTGCTCGCCAGGCGCGCGCGGCGCCCGGCAGCCGGCTCAGTTGGCCTTGTGTTGTTCGATGAAGGCGATCGCATCCTTCACCGTCAAGATCTTCTCGGCCGCATCGTCCGGAATTTCGCAGCCGAATTCCTCTTCGAAGGCCATCACCAGCTCGACCGTGTCGAGGCTGTCCGCGCCGAGATCGTCGATGAAGCTCGCGCCATCGTTGACCTTGGCGGCATCGACGCCGAGATGCTCGACCACGATCTTCTTCACCCGTTCGCCGATATCGCTCATTGCTGTGGGACCCTCGAGTAGATTATTGGATGACAGCCCCCGAAAGGGCGGAAAAGCGCCGTCCCATTAACATAGTCGCCCCCCCTTGACCAGCCCTGCGACGACTCGTAGGCGACGAGTCATATCATTGCCATTCCACCGTTCACATGCAAGGTCTGGCCGGTCACGTAAGCGGCTTCTTCGCTTGCCAAATAGACCACTGCGGCGGCCACGTCGGCGGGCAGGCCCATGCGCCGGGCGGGAATGAGTTCCAGCAGGCGCTGCTTGATCTGGTCGTTCAACTTGTCGGTCATGGCCGTGACCATGAACCCGGGCGCGATCACATTGACGGTGACGTTGCGGGGTGCCACTTCGGCCGCCATGACCTTGGTCATGCCCACCATGCCGGCCTTGGCCGCGGCATAGTTGGCCTGGCCCGGATTGCCGGTGTGGGCAACGATCGAGCCGATGCCGATCACCCGCCCCCAGCGCCGGCGCATCATGTTGCGCAGTGCTGCCCGGGCAAGGCGAAAGCCGGCGGTCAGGTTCACATCCAGCACCTTTTGCCAATCTTCGTCGCTGATGCGCACGGAGATGGTGTCGCGGGTCGTGCCGGCGTTGTTGATCAGGATATCGACCTGGCCCATGGCGCTTTCCGC
>CAZQLF010000631.1:0-1773 GCA_964594035.1 uncultured Rhodospirillaceae bacterium
CGACGCTCGCCGAAGTCCTCTAGCGTCTGATCGCCTCACGTTGACTCAATGTGAGGCGTGACTCAGCCGCTACTTCAATAAATAGAGCAAGGTCCACGGATCAGGTAGCTTCAAGCTGATCCGATCTTGCTCTAGCCGAGAATGCCATAGTCGTGGGTGTATTCGCCCGGCTCGAACCGGTCGAAGCTCTGCCGCCAGGTCTTTCCCGGCCATAGATAGTCGACGGCGCCAGCCGCTGGCCGGTAGATGGCGGTGTAGGCCGTGGTGAATCCGCGCTTGCGGGAATAGAGCGGTGCGTCGAGAAACGCGGCCGTCAGGGCCGGCAGCGTCATCGCCGGGTCGGCCAGGTGGTGAAGCAGCCTGTCCTGACGCAGCACTGAGTTCTGGCGTCCGGAGATCGCTTCCTGGTGATTGGTGCAGGCACGCAGCCTCGTCACCGCGGGCGGCCGGTTCGGGCCGACGAAGACGGTCGCATGCGCGCCTGTGCGATCCAGCAGTGTGACGTTCTGCGGCAGAGCAGCGGGAATCCGGCAAAGCGCTGCCACAGCCTCATCGACGGAAGCGCAGGTCTCCAGCAGGTAGCGCAGGATAAGGATGATGGCAAAACCCTTTCCCTGCACGCGCCGGCCCCCCAGTGTCATGCTCGCCGCCAGCCCATCCTCATTCATGCCGTCGAGACAGCCACCCCAGGGCCGCTGCCCCTTGCAGATGACGCGCCTGCCAGACCAGTTGGTCATCTCAAAACGATCGGAAACTACCTCGAGCGGATAATCGAAATTGCGAATCAGGGCCGGACCATCGTCATCCAGCCACACGACCTGGCTGCAGCCGCCGCGGAAATCGGCGGGCCGGTAGTGGCTGAGGATGCGGTGAGCCATCTCGTCATCGCCGATAAGGGCGCAGGCCTGGTCGTAGTGGGCGACCAGCTCCGGCATGTGGCGCGACAAGGCTTCCCGGCATTCCTCAGCACTCGGAAGCGCTGTGGCACGCTCGCCGCGATACCAGCGCTCGGCCTCGGCGCGGCCCACGTGAAATCGCTCCAGCCAGCCAATTCCAGGTCGGTCTTCGCATTCAGCGACGAACTGCTTCAGGGCGGGCCGGGATGCTGGCTGGACCGTCATGAGTTGGTCCCCGGGTCTAATCGGCGGGCCGGCCGAACAACAGCTGCATCTGGGCAAAGCCGCGCAGCGCGAAGTGGCCGATTTCGAACATCGGCTGCTTGAGACGGGAGACGAAATCGCTCGACATGATCATCGGCCGGCCAAGCTCGCGGCAGAGCCGCTCGATCCGGCTGGTCATGTTGACGTCGCGGCCGATCACGGTGAAGTCGAGCCGGTCATCGGTGCCGATATTGCCATAGGCGACGGTGCCGTAATGCAGGGCGAAACCTGCGTTGAGATGCGGCGCGCCGTTGGCCTGCGACTTGTTCGATGCGGCGATTGCGGCAATTCCTTCCTGGGCTGCCTCGAATGCAAGCCGGCAGGCCTCCGCCGGGCCGCCCACGGCGGTTTCATTGAAGATCGCCAGCACGCCGTCGCCCATGATCTCCATCACATCGCCATTGCGCTTGGTGACGGGCGGGATCACGCAATCGAAATAGCGGTTCAGCGCCGTGATCACCGAGGCCGGCTCCATGGCATCGGACATCGTGGTGAAGTCGCGCAAGTCAACCAGCATCAAGGCAGCGGTGATGGTGCGCACATCGCCACGCTGGATCTGGCCTTTCAGGATCAGTTCGCCGGGCTCGCGGCCTTCATAGGTGTTCAGCATGTT
>CAZQLF010000632.1:0-1771 GCA_964594035.1 uncultured Rhodospirillaceae bacterium
CTCATCCGCGCATCGGAGATGCGCACCATGTCGGTCACACCCTGGCTCAGCAGCTTGGGCGGCAGGCCCATATTGCCGACCTCGGGCATGCCAGGATAACCGAGCGGCCCGCAGTTCTTCAGAACGAGTACGGAGGTAGGATCGACCGGGAGGGTCGGGTCGACGATGCGCTGCTTGTAATGTTCGATATCCTCGAACACGATCGCCTTGCCGCGGTGCTTCATCAGGGATGACGTGGCGGCCGAGGGCTTCAGCACACCGCCGCCCGGCACGAGATTGCCGCGCAACACGGCAATCCCGCCTTCTGCCGCCAGCGGGTTCGACAGCGGCCTGATGACACCCTGATTGAAGTTCTCGGCAGTCTTGTTGTTCTCCCACAGCGTCTTGCCGTTCACCGTCATGCAGTCGCGATGGAGCAGTCCGGCTTCACAAAGCGCTCGCAACACGACCGGCAGGCCGCCGGCGGCGAAGAAATCCTCCATCAGATGTTCGCCGGAGGGCTTCAGGTTCACGATCGTCGGAACGCCGCGGCCGAAATGATCCCAGTCATCGAGGGAAAGCGGCACGCCGACGCGGCCGGCGATCGCAATCAGATGCAGCACGGCGTTGGTCGATCCGCCAATGGCGCCGTTGACGCGGATGGCATTTTCAATGGCCTGGCGCGTCACGATCTTCGACAGTCGCATGTCTTCGTGCACCATCTCGACGATGCGCCGGCCGGAAAGCTGGGCCTGTACGCGCCGGCGGGAATCGACGGCGGGAATGGCGGCGTTGCCAGGCAGTGCGATGCCAAGGGATTCCATCATGGAGGCCATGGTCGAGGCTGTGCCCATGGTGTTGCAGCTTCCGGCCGAGCGGCTCATTGCGCTTTCCGCGGCGAGGAATTCCGCCGCCGTGATTTTGCCGGCGTGGACCTCTTCGCTGAGCCGGAACACGTCGGTGCCGGAGCCCAGCTGCTGGCCGCGGAAGGTGCCGGTCAGCATCGGCCCGCCGGAAACGACGATGGTCGGCAGATCGCAACTGGCCGCCCCCATGACGCAGGCAGGCGTCGTCTTGTCGCAACCGACCAGCAGCACGACGCCGTCGATGGGATTGGCACGGATCGTTTCCTCCACATCCATGCTGGCGAGGTTGCGGAACATCATGGAGGAGGGGCGCAGGTTGGATTCGCCCAGCGACATGACGGGAAATTCGACCGGAAAACCGCCGGCGGCATAGACACCGCGCTTCACATGCTCGGCGATCTCGCGCAGATGTGCATTGCAGGGGGTGAGCTCCGACCAGGTATTGCAGATGCCGATCACCGGCCGGCCGTCGAACAGATCGGGCGGAAAGCCCTGGTTCTTCATCCAGCTCCGGTGGACGAAATTGCCCTTGTCTTCGCCCCCGAACCATTCCTGGGAGCGCAGCTTTCTCTCGTTGCTCATGGCGCCTGTCCGTTTGATCTGTCGTTGCGGATAAAGATAGGCTAGCGCGCTATCGGCGGGAAAAGGAAGTTTGGACATGGCTCAAACAAAAAAGATCCCGCGCGTCGGTCTTGTCGGCGCGGGGCTGATCGGTGGCGGCTGGGCAGCGCGCTGTCTTGCCCACGGGCTGGATGTGGTGGCGAGCGATCCCGCGCCCAATGCCGAGGCCCGGCTTCGCGCGACCGTGGCCAATGCCTGGCCGGCGCTGAAACGGGTTGGCCTGAAGCCCAGCGCCAGCCGATCCCGGTTGCGCTTTGTCGATAGCCCGGAAACGGCGGTGGATGGCGTGGATTTCATCCAGGAAA
>CAZQLF010000633.1:0-1750 GCA_964594035.1 uncultured Rhodospirillaceae bacterium
CGATCTCGTTCTGGCGGATTTGCCGAGCGCGTGGAATGACGGCATGAAGGAACTGCTCGGCATCACGCCGCCGGACGATCGCCGCGGCTGCCTGCAGGATATCCATTGGTTTACCGGCGCCTGGGGCTATTTCCCCACCTATACGCTGGGCGCGATGACTGCCGCCCAGCTCTACGACGCCGCGAGGCGCGCCGTCCCCGATATTCCTGCGGCGATCGCGCGCGGCGATTTCAAACCCCTGATGGCCTGGCTCGCCGAGAACATTCATGGCCAGGGCTCGCGCTGGAGTTCGGTCGAACTCGTGACGCGGGCCACCGGCAAGTCGCTCGATCCCGCCATCTTCCAGGCGCATCTGGAGCGGCGGTATTTGGCATAGGCAAACATGCCCGAAGTCGAGCGCGCCATCGCCCGTCTGTTCGTCCCGCGCAAAGAGGGGACGGTCTATTATCCGTTCGGGCTCGAGAAGCCCGGCTATCTCGTCGATGAGCAGCTGATCGAGGATTCCGCTGCTGTCGAGCGCAGCGGCTCGCAGCGCGCACTCCTCGGCATCGCCGGCATCGCGCTGCTGCTTTACGTCATTCTGCCGAACATCGCGAAGGCGCATCCCGGCCTGCTGCCCACCGCAAGCTCCTCGATCATCCGCATCGCCATTGCCATTCCTCTACTGGCGCTGACCTATTTGCTGGTCATGGCGCGCCGTCGCCGCCTGCTGAAAATCCTGCTGCTGGACCGCAAGGCGAAGATGCCGCCGTTGACGCCGGAAGAGGCGCTCGCCCATCGCGCGGCGCATTGGCAAATGACGCCGCGTTTCTCGCGCATCGCCATGTTCGTGCTGGTTCCGCTCGCCGCGTTGGCCATGGCTGCCTACGCCTTCCAGCGCTTCGGCCAGAGCGATGCCCTGGCGCCGTGGGAGACCGGGCTTGCCGCCCTTTTCACTCTGGCCTTGATCGTCTTCTACGGCTTTAGCATCAAGCGGGTGCTGTCGTTCCGGGCGATAAAACCCGGAAAACCCTAGCCAATATCAATAGCTTGAGCCTGCCTTGCCTCGCCCCGGCACTGGCCTTAGGGTAGCGGCCCTCTCGTCTTTCTGCACCCGAAGGTAACCGGCCCTTGCGCTATCTTTCCACCCGCGGCGCTCCTCCATCATTGGGCTTCGATGAAGTCCTGCTGACCGGGCTTGCCCGAGATGGCGGGCTGTTTTTGCCGGAAAGCTGGCCGCAGCTCGATCTCGATAACCTTGCCGGGCTCGACTACCCGACGCTTGCCGCCCGCGTGATGCAGCCCTTCCTCGGCGGTCGCATCGGCGAAGGCGACTTCGCCCGGTTGGTACAGGAGTCGTATGCGGGTTTCGGCCACAAGGCGATCGTGCCGCTGAAGCAGATCGATAGCCGCCTCTGGCTGATGGAGCTGTTCCACGGCCCGACGCTGGCCTTCAAGGACGTGGCGTTACAGCTTCTCGGCCGGCTCTACGATCATGTGCTGGGCAAGCGCGGCCAGCGGGTCACCATTGTCGGTGCCACGTCCGGCGATACCGGTTCGGCCGCCATCGAGGCCTGCCGTGACCGGCCCGCCATCGACATCTTCATCCTGCATCCCGAGGGCCGCACTTCGGAGGTACAGCGCCGGCAGATGACGACGGTGCTGTCGCCCAATGTGCGCAACCTCGCCATCCGCGGGTCCTTCGACGATTGCCAGGATCTGGTGAAGGGCCTGTTCGCCGATGCCTCGTTCCGCGACGAGATGCATCTGG
>CAZQLF010000634.1:0-1742 GCA_964594035.1 uncultured Rhodospirillaceae bacterium
CACCCCCTTTTCCATTAAGATTAGAAGGTGTTGCGCTGATCTATTGAATCCACCGGCCCATTCCAGACATGAGGGCGGAGCCGTCCCATGTCCGAATCTCGCTAGCGTTCTTCGGTGCCGGCCCAGCTGGATGGGTTGAACAGCTCGGGGGCCGGCGTCGAAGAACGCCGAGAGTAGGAAACCGCGGGCAAGCGCGCGGCTATGGGGATTTGAGCGCGGCTGCTGGTTGATTGCTGGCGCAGCGATTGCCGAGGGCGAGAGCACGTGCACGCTTGAAACAAGGCACGGAGCGATGTTTGGCGCGGTGGCTCGGCTCTGGAGGGCGTTGGATCATTGCTGCACGAGCACCGTGACGCGCAGCAGCGCGGACGGCGATTGGCTGTCGAGGCACGATTGGGAAGAGATTGATCCTCTGCATGTCGCTCATGAGGTGTCGCACCATATAGGCGTCGGCAGAGACGAGAGGGCTTTGGGCACTGCGCCGCGCTCGAAGACCTCGACAAGGATCATGGTGCCGCCACAACAGGGACATGGCGGAGATGGTGTTGGTTCCGCTGCCTCTTGCATCGGCGCTGGCTGTGATTGATCGCCGAGCAAGACCCGCGCCTTGGCGACGTTCTCCACGCGCGTTGGGTTGGCGAACAAGCCGTAGTGGCGGATACGATGAAAGCCGTCGGGCAGGACGTGCAGCAGGAAGCGGCGGATGAACTCGTGCGCATCGAGGGTGATGACACCGTAACGGGCTTTGCCTTCGCGCCGATAATCCTTCCATCTGAAGCTGACGTGGTCGCCGTCGAAAGCGACGAGGCGGGAACTGGCGATGGCGACGCGATGGGTATAGCGGGCGAGATAGGAGAGCACCTGCTCGGGGCCGGCGAAGGGGCGCTTGGCATAGACCACCCATTCGGCATGGCGGAGCGGTTTTAGGAACTCACGGAACACATCGGCATCATGAAGCACGGCATTGTCGCCGAAGAATTGCAGCGCGCCCTTGGCATGGGCAGTGGCGAGCCGCTGGCACATGAGGCGACGGAACAGTCGCGAAAGCACGCGCACGGGAAGAAAGAAGCCGGGCTTGCAGCCGATCCAGCGCTGCCCGTCCAAGGAGAGGCCGCCGCCCGGCACGACGCAATGCACATGGGGATGATGGGTGAGCGCCGAGCCCCATGTGTGAAGCACCATGGTGATACCGATCCTGGCGCCCAGATGCTTCGGGTCGGCGGCGATGGCGAGCAGCGTTTCCGACGCCGCCTTGAACAGGGCGTCGTAGACGACCTTCTTGTTGGTGTAGGCGATGTCGGCGATCGCCCCGGGCAGAGTGAAGACGACGTGATAATAGGGCACCGGCAAGAGTTCGGCCCGGCGCGCTTCGAGCCAAGCATAGGAGGCTGCCGCCTGGCATTTGGGGCAATGCCGATTGCGGCACGAGTTGTAGGCGATGTCGATGTGACCGCAGTCCTCGCAACGCATGACGTGGCCGCCGAGCGCTGCCGTGCGGCAGGCCTCGATAGCCCACATCACGCGCAGCTGGCCGAGGCTGAGATGGCCTCCTTCACGCGCGCGATAGACAGGCCCTAAGGCGCGGAAGATATCCGCCACCTCCAAGGCAAGACGCGACACCGGCGTTGGTCCTCGCGAAAGCGGGGATCAGGCGGGCGGCGCCACCGCCGATGTTCGTCGCGACCGCTTCTTGCGGATCGGCTTGAAGGGAAGCTTGTCGAGCGGACCTTCGACGCTCTGGA
>CAZQLF010000635.1:0-1739 GCA_964594035.1 uncultured Rhodospirillaceae bacterium
TGGGCGCTTTTACCGGCCCCGCCCTGCTGGCCGACTTGCTGATCGGGTCCGTCTTCGTCGCCGGACTTATGGCCGTGGCGTTGGTCATCTATAAAGGACGCCTGCGCCTGACGCTCTTGAATATCGGCCACATATTGCTTTCGCTGGTTACATTTCGGTTGCCGGAGTCTCGTGTGTCGCTGGATAATCCAGAAGCACTGAAAGTTCCGTACGGCGTGGCCCTGGCGCTGACTGTGATGTTATATAGCGCGGCCCACCTGTGGGGAGTGGCGTAATGGCAAAGCGGGCGCGCAGAATTTTCCGGGAACTGATCGCCGAATCGCGCGGCGCCGAGATCGCCGAAGCCGCCGCCGTGCTGCCCTTGATGTTTATGGTGCTGCTCGGCATATTCTGGTTCGGCCAGGCCTTCGCCATTTATGGCGCTATAACACGCGCCGCGCAAGAGGGTGCGCGCGCCGGTTCCCTGCCCTATTGCGCCACCTGCCCCGGCGACAATACTTTGACCGCCTACGCGGCCAATGCTGCCAACGCGATTCAGAATTCGCTGACCGCCTCGAAGTTGGACCCAACCCAGGCCAAGCCCCCCGTCACCGATCCACTGTTGCTGAATTGCAGCAACAGCACGGCGGTCACTTGCGCGTCGGGAGGCAACATCGACTACTGCATCCAGGCCCCCATTCAACTCACCAATACGGGGCTGGGCGCCACCGGGCTATGCGGAATTTCCGTGTCGTTCCGCTATCCCTACCGCTTCTGGCTGCCTTTCACTTCCGTGAACAAGCAGATCATCTGGATTTCCGCCTCAGCGCGCGTGCGCATGGAGACCCGTTGAGTCCCGGTCTCGATCTCGCGGCCCAGCCGGCAGAGTCTTCTCGACTGCTAGGCGACCGTGGTGCGCAACTGGTGGAGTTCGCCGTAGCCTTGCCCTTGCTGGTTGTCATGGTGGTGGGTATTTTCGACTTCAGCAGCGCCTTCACTTTGAAACAGCGGCTCACCAACATCACGCGCGATGCCGCCCGCGCCTCCGCCGTCGATCCCAGCAATGACTTGCTCACGCCGTCTTCCGCCGTGCCCATCTCCGTCGCCGACGTTTTCTACATCATTGACAACTACCTGATAGGCAACAGCCTGAACGACTGCGGACTGAGCACTTCCGTTCCCACTACCTCCGCCTTGACCTGGACGTTCACCGCCAACAACAATGGCTGCACCCCGCCGGGGCTGACCCTGATGGTCAACCGCGCGTATTACTTTCCTGCGACCGGCGCGGCCAATCCCACGGTCAACTGCGCCTCTCAAAGCGTACCGGCCGGAACGACGGCCGTCATCGGCACCTGTGTCAGCCTGCAGTACGCCTACCCGTGGCGGTTCGGGCGGGCAGCCAGCCTTCTGGGAGCCAGCGCCGCGCTGCCCACGCAGATCTCGGCCGTGGCCGTCACCATGAACGAGAACTGACCATGCGATCGCCCTTCCTTCAAAAGCCGCATCCCGCCTCCTCCGAGTGCCATCGCGAGCGCGGCGTCACCATGGTGCTGGTAGCCGTGGCTATGGTCGCCATCGTCGCGATGGCCGCGCTCTCCATCGACGTGATCACTCTCTACCTCGCCAGGGAGGAAGCTCAGCGCGCCGCCGATGCCTCGGCCCTGGCCGCGGCCAAAGTCCTCTCCCTTTCTGGCATTACCGGCGACCCCAACAACGCGACCTTGAATTGGTCGATGATCTGCGGCCCCGACTCCGGC
>CAZQLF010000636.1:0-1725 GCA_964594035.1 uncultured Rhodospirillaceae bacterium
GGCGCGCCTATCTCGGCCTCGACGACCCGCTTGCCGTCCAGTACGGCCGCTGGATCATGGGCCTGCTGCATGGCGATCTCGGCAAGAGCGTGATCACCAGCAAGCCGGTGCTGGCGGACTATCTGCAGCGCCTGCCGGCGACCCTCGAATTGACCACCACCGCGATACTGCTGGCTGTGGCGCTGGGGGTGCCGCTCGGCCGCTTCGCCGCCCGCCACGCCCAGGGCTGGCCCGACCCCACCGTCACGGTTCTTTCGCTCGCCGGCATCAGCCTTCCCGTCTTTTTGTTCGGCCTTACCCTGCAGGTGATCTTCGCCGTGGATCTTCACCTGACGCCGGCCACCGGCCGTCTCGATGCGCGCACCCTCATCGACCTGCACACGAACTTCATGCTGATCGACCCATGGCTGATGCCGGGCTGGAGCCTTGCGCAAAGGTTCGCGACATTCCTCGATGCGCTCCATCACCTCATCCTGCCGGCGCTGACCCAGGCCTCGGTGCCGCTGGCGATCATCACCCGCATCACCCGCGCCTCCGTGATCGAGGCAAGCCACCAGGATTATGTGCGCACGGCGCGCGCCAAGGGCCTCGGCGAAAGATACATCCAGGCGCACCACATCATGCCCAACGCGTGGCTGCCGATCGTCACCATCATCGGCTTGCAGATCGGGACTTACCTCGGCGGCGCGGTCCTGACCGAGACGGTTTTTGCCTGGAACGGTCTGGGCAGCTGGGTGGTCCAGGCGATTGCGGCCCGCGAATACTTCATCATCCAGTCCACCATTCTCATCTTCGCGCTGACTGTTCTGCTGGTGAATCTCCTGGTCGATCTGCTTTACGCCTGGCTCAATCCCCGGATTCACTATGCCTAAGTGGCGCCATGACTGAACTCGCAGCCGAAATCCGGCCACGCCGGTTGTCAGCGAGCTTATGGCGCGCCTCCTTCCGCCGGCTGCGGCACAACAGGATCGCCCTGCTGGGTGCTGGCTGCATCGCCCTGTTTCTGATCATGGCGTTGCTGGCGCCGGTGCTCGCACCTTATTCGCCCATTGCCGGTTCGCTGGCCGATAGCCTCCAGCCGCCCAGCCTCGCCCACCTCATGGGCACCGATATCCAGGGCCGCGATGAATTCAGCCGCATCCTCTATGGCGCGCGCATCAGCTTGCTGGTGGGGCTCAGCTCCGTGCTGATCGCCCTGCTGCTGGGTGGCTTCATCGGGGCTATTGCCGGGGCGGCCGGCGGATTGGTCGACGGCGTGCTGATGCGCCTCGTCGACGTGTTCCTGGCGATTCCCCAGATCCTGCTTGCCATCGGCATCGTCGCCTTCCTCGATCGCGGCCTCATTCAGCTCACGCTGGCCATCGCCGTCGCCAACTTCCCGATTTTCGCCCGGCTGCAGCGTTCGGCCATCATTGCGGTGCGCGAGAGCGATTACGTGATCGCCGCCCGTGCGCTGGGTGTTCCGATGATGCGCATCCTGCTGCGCCACATGCTGCCCAACGCCATGACCCCGCTGATTGTGGCGGCCACGCTGGCGCTCGGGACCGCGATCATCGACATGGCGGGCCTGGGATTCCTCGGGCTGGGTCCCCCCGATCCGCGCACGGCGGAATGGGGAACCATGCTGCAGGATGCGGCCAACTTCCTGCGCTACAACCAGTACCTTATCTTTTTTCCCGGCGCTGCGATCATGATCAGCGTCATCGGCTTCACCCTGCTGGGCGA
>CAZQLF010000637.1:0-1705 GCA_964594035.1 uncultured Rhodospirillaceae bacterium
GCTCGATGTGATAGCCGTCCAGCGCCCGCACGCCGCCGGAATACTGGAAGAAGGCCTCGAGATAGCGATAGCCGCCGTTTGCAACGTCATGGATGGTCATGGCTCCCCCTATTCTGTCCGCTCGACCGCAGTCCGATCCCAACGGGCGAGATCGGCGGCCGCAGCATATGTCGATTGCAGGAAATCGCGAATGGCCTCGTCGGGCGAGGACAGGCTTCGCACCGCCTCATAGGGCAGGATGAACTCGCCGAGCGCAGAATCCCAGCGCGCCGGCGCCGGCATGACGCTTGCGCGCTCATAACCCGCCGGGCTCGGATAGGCGTAGGCGTAGAACGCGGCCTCGGGAAAGCCGATGTTGCCGGGCCAAAAGCCGCAGCTGCTCACCTCATGGGAATAGGCTTCCTGCATCACCCAATTGCCGAGATTGGGCGCGCTGCCGGGATGGGGAGGGGCAGCGCGGCCGGAAAAGCGGGTGACCGCGAGATCGAAACTGCCCCAGAAGAAATGCACGGGGCTCGCCTTGCCGAGAAAACGGCTGCGGAACGCCTTGAACAACCGGTCGCCATTTACCAGCACGCGCCAGAAGCGGTTGGCACAGTCCGGATCATAGGCGCCATGGATGCGATCCTGATCGAAAGGGATCGCGCCGGGAATTTCCACCGGCATGGTCCAGATGGCGATGTCGATGCCCATGGCAGCGAGCTGGCTAATGACCGCGCGGTAGAAATCGGCGGTGCTGCGCGGCTCGAGCGCCAGCACCGAATGCCGTCCGCCGCTGGTGGCGATCACCAGGCGATGGTCGATGAAATCGAAGTCGATCTGCACGGCCTGGCCGCGCCAGGGCATGGGCGAGGTGGTGAGGCCGCGCGCCGTCACATAGAGCGGCACCTGCCACCAGTGATTGGCCATGGGTGCAAGCGCCAGGCGCACCTTGCCGACGATCTGGGTCCAGAGTTGCAAGGTGGCGCAGCTTTCCTGCCAATCGGCGAAGGGAAGGGCTGGCCACGCGTCGTGCTGCATTGTTTTGAAGCGTTCCCCTGTTCCGCCGCTGGCGTGGAAGTGTGCCCCCGGGGAAGCAGTGCCGGTCCAGCACCCGCAATTCGGGATACACTCGTCTGATAAATCCGGGACGGCGTGATACTTCGAAGGAACCCATGTTGCAGAGCGGCAAACTCATCCTCGATATTTCCAACCTCGCGCGCTGGCTCGGGCGGCCCTCTGGAATCGTGCGGCGCGAGCAGGCGCTGGTCCGCTACGCGCTCGCAGCCCACCCGAATGCCCAACATCCCGAGATCCGCTTCTGCGTGCTGGATGAATCCCTGCCCGCATATCGCACCGTGCGTCCCGAATGGGTCGAGCCGCTGTCGCGCGGCACCATGGCGCTGGATTTCGACAGCGCCGCCTATCGGCGCCAGCGCAAGGGCTGGCGCAGGCTTCTGCCCTCGCGCTTCCTGCTGCTGCATGCGCTGGAGCGCCGGCGCCTGGCGAGCGGGTCTAGCGCCAAGCGGCGGGTCTTGGCTATGGCCCAGCGGCTGCTGTATTGGCGGCACGGCCTTCCGGCGCGCTTCCGGAATCCCGACGGTACGTCCGATCGGGCCCTTGCCGCCGACCTGGTTCTCGGCGGGCCGGAACCGCTGGGCCCGCAGGATACGATCCTGTCGGTAGGCAACTACAGTGCCGGCGATTGCGACATCGTGGCCGCCCT
>CAZQLF010000638.1:0-1700 GCA_964594035.1 uncultured Rhodospirillaceae bacterium
GCGGCGCTGAAGAACATCGACCGCGAGATCAAGGATGTGATTTCGGCGGCGACCGACTTTGCCCAGACCAGCCCCGAGCCGGATCCCGCCGAGCTCTATACCGACGTCCTGGCGGATGCGTGAGGGAGAGCGGGGGATGCCAACGGAAATCCTGATGCCGGCCCTTTCGCCCACGATGACCGAGGGGCGTCTGGCGAAATGGCTGAAGAACAAAGGCGATGTCGTGAAGGCCGGCGACGTGATCGCCGAGATCGAGACCGACAAGGCGACCATGGAGGTCGAAGCGGTCGATGAAGGCAAGCTGACCGAGATCCTGATTCCTGCCGGCACCGATGGCGTGAAGGTGAATACGCCGATCGCCCTGCTGCAGGGCGAGGATGAGAAGCCCGGCGCGGCGCCAGCTCGTAGACCCGCGCCAGCACCGGCGGCGGCAGCGCCGGCGCCGAACTCGGCCCAGGCAGAGATTGCAGCATCTCCCGCCCCGCCGGCGCCCGCCGCGCACAAGCCCACAGCACCGGTCGGGGTCGAGCCGGAGATCACCGGTCCGACGCAACCGATGACCGTGCGCGAAGCGCTGCGCGACGCGATGGCGGAAGAGATGCGCCGCGATCCGACCGTCTATCTGATGGGCGAGGAGGTCGCGGAGTATCAGGGCGCCTACAAGGTGAGCCAGGGCTTGCTGGATGAATTCGGCGCCAAGCGGATCATCGATACACCGATCACCGAGCATGGTTTTGCCGGGCTGGGCGTGGGTGCGGCGTTCAATGGACTGCGCCCCATTGTCGAATTCATGACCTTCAACTTCGCCATGCAGGCGATCGACCAGATCATCAATTCGGCAACCAAGACGCGCTACATGTCCGGCGGGCAGATGAGCTGCCCCATCGTTTTCCGCGGGCCGAATGGTGCGGCAGCCCGCGTCGCTGCCCAGCATTCGCAATGTTATGCGAGTTGGTATGCCCATGTTCCCGGGCTGAAAGTGATCGCCCCCTATACCGCGGCGGATGCCAAGGGATTGCTGAAGTCGGCGATCCGCGATCCCAATCCGGTGATCTTCCTGGAGAACGAAATCCTCTATGGGCAGAGCTTCCCGGTGCCCACGGGCGGCGATCACATCGTGCCCATCGGCAAGGCGCGCGTTGCCCGGCCCGGCCGCGACGTCACCATCACCGCTTTCTCACTGATGGTGGGCCATGCGCTGAAGGCGGCCGACCAGCTCGCCGCCGACGGCATCGAGGCTGAGGTGATCGATCTGCGCACGATCAGGCCGCTCGATACAGCGACGATCGTCGAGTCCGTCAAGCGCACCAACCGCCTGGTGAGCGTGGAAGAGGGCTGGCCCTTTGCCGGCATCGGCGCCGAACTCGCGGCCGTGATGATGGAACAGGCCTTCGACTGGCTCGATGCACCGGTCGCGCGCGTGGCCGGCGTCGACGTGCCGCTGCCTTACGCCGCCAATCTCGAAAAACTTGCCCTGCCTCATCCGGAGCAGATCGTCGCGGCGGCCCGCGCCGTCTGCTACCGCAGCTAGGAGCGGGCCATGCCGACCAATATCCTGATGCCCGCGCTGTCGCCCACCATGACCGAGGGCCGGCTCGCCAAATGGCTCAAGAAGGAAGGCGACAACGTCAAGGCGGGCGACGTGATCGCCGAGATCGAGACCGACAAGGCGACCATGGAGGTCGAGGCGGTCGACGAGG
>CAZQLF010000639.1:0-1691 GCA_964594035.1 uncultured Rhodospirillaceae bacterium
CATCGCCTTGGCCCATTCGATCAGCGTGTCGCCGTCGGTCGGGAATTTCTCCGGATCGAGGCCAGCTTCCTTAACGATGTCAAGATTGACCTCGGGTTGCAGGCTCATCAGATCCATCGGGATCATGAAAAGCTTGTTGTCGTACTTCACATAGCGCGAAGACTGCAGCGAGAACGGCGTGAAATCGCCGAGTTCGAGGCCCACCTGCTTGGCAAGGTCGTCCTGCGCCACGATCACGCCGTCCTTGGCCCATTGCGCACGCTGGCCGGCGGTGCCCCACCCGAAATCCGGCGCCTGGCCGCTGGCGGCGGAGGCGAGGATCTTGGTGTCGTACTGGTCGTCCGGCACCAGGGTCAGCTTGATTTGGACGCCCTTGTCCTTGTGGGCGTCGTTGAAGCTATCGATCATCTTTTGCCAGACTTCACCGTCGGAGGCGGACAGCCAGCTCCAGTGATTGAGCTCGACGGCGTCGGCTCCGTAGACCTTGTTGATATGCGAGAACGAGCCGGTGGCGGCCACGGCAGCGGTCGCTGCTGCCGCCTTGGTGAACTGCCGGCGCGACATTTTGAATTTCGACATCGACATCCTCCCTTGATGACTCCCGTTATGGCGCCATGCCGTGCAGGACGCTCCCGCACTTTCTGTGCGGTCTGATCCGACGCGCACGTCGGCTCAGGCGAAATGATCCGTTCGATTGGCCGGGCAGGGTTGATCTTTTGAGCCGCCCATTTGATGATTTCAATCGAGCGCCCAAAGCGCGCTTCCGCGCCTTCTTGGCTTGTGGCTATCATTGCGCAGATCAGGCCGGAGAAACCGGCAGGGGAGGAGCGTTCGCGTGGCGGCAATCGAGATCAAGGGTGTTGCGAAATCCTTCGGCACGGTGGAGGTGTTGCGCGACATCAATCTTGCTATCGGCGATGGCGAGTTTCTGGCCCTGGTAGGCCCCTCGGGCTGCGGCAAATCCACCATGCTGCGCCTGCTGGCGGGTCTGGAGACGGCCAGCGCCGGGCGGATTTTCATCGACAGCCGCGACGTGACCGACCTGCCGGCGAAGGCCCGCGACATTGCCATGGTCTTTCAAAGTTATGCCCTTTATCCCCACATGACCGTGGCGGAAAACATGGCGTTTTCGCTGCGGGTGCGCAAAGCCGACAAGAAGCTGATCGAGGAGCGGGTGAAGGCCGCAGCCCAGGTGCTGAACCTCACCCAGTTCCTGCAGCGCAAGCCGGCGGCGCTCTCCGGCGGCCAGCGCCAGCGCGTGGCCATGGGCCGGGCCATCGTGCGCGATCCCAAGGTGTTCCTGTTCGACGAACCGCTCTCCAACCTGGATGCCAAGCTACGGGTCAGCATGCGCAGCGAAATCAAATCGCTGCACCAGCGGCTGAAGACGACCACGGTCTATGTAACCCACGACCAGATCGAGGCCCTGACCATGGCCGATCGCATCGTCGTGCTGCGCGACGGTATCATCGAACAGATCGGCACGCCCCTGGAGCTCTACGATGAGCCCGACAACGTGTTCGTGGCGGAATTCATCGGTTCGCCGGCGATGAATCTGCTGCCAGCGCGCCTCAAGCGCAGCGGCAGTCAGCGCGCTGCCTTGATCGAGGGCGGCACCGTCATCGCGCTGCCCGACGCTTTCGGCGGCGAAGAAGGCCAGGACGTACTTCTCGGCATCCGGCCCGAACATC
>CAZQLF010000640.1:0-1678 GCA_964594035.1 uncultured Rhodospirillaceae bacterium
GGTGGCGGGCAGGATCAAGCCCTTTGTGGAATGGGAGGTGGCCCTGCGTCTGGCCCGCGATCTGCCCGGGGTCGCCGGCCACTACACCGCCGACAGTGTGCGCACGGCGGTTGCAGCCTGCATGGCCTCCATCGAGCTCTGCGACGACCGCTACACCGATCGGGCGAAGGTGGGTGTTCCGACCCTTATCGCCGACGATTTCTATAATGTCGGCTGCGTACTGGGACGGGAGATTGCGAGCTGGCAGGCAATCGACCTCGCCACCATCGCCGGCACGATGCGCATCAACGGCCGCGAGATGGGACATGGCCAGGGCGGCGATATCATGGGCCACCCCTTCGCAGCACTCGCCTGGCTTGCCAATCTGCGCAGCAGCGAAGGCCACCCCCTCAAGGCCGGCATGTTCATCACCTTGGGCAGCATCGTCAGTTCCCAGCGCGTGGCGCCGGGTGACCCCGTTGAGATCGATGTCGAAAGCCTGGGCAGGCTTGGAATTTCGGTCGCTTAGCGGATTAAAATTTCCGCCATCAGCGCAGGATTTCGAAAAACCGGCCGTGTAGGAATGCGGCACCTACCGGTATCGGTGCCGACTCTGGCGCCGGCTGCCCCCGATCGGTCGGTTACGGAATCATCGATATCGGAATCCCGGAACCTTCGGCGGTTCGCCGCCGCGGGTTCCGGGTCGCTTTATCCTGCGGCCGCTTTATTGTCAGGGGCCGGTGGCGGTAGGGCTCGTCACCTTCACATCGAATTTCAGACGACTGCCGTCGCGCGCAACCAGCGTGAGCGGAAAGCTCTCGCCCTGCTTCAGCACCCGATTGAGATCGATCAGCATGATATGCAGCCCGCCCGGCTGCAGCGTCGTCCGCTCGCCGGGCTTGAGATCGATGGTATCGAGCTGCTTCATCGTCATCACATCGCCATTCATGGCGTGGATGTGAAATTCGACATGGGATGCTACGGGCGTCGAGCCACCGACGATCGAAAGGGCAGCCGGCCCGTCATTGACCAGCGTGCCAAAGACGATGGCGTTCTTGACGCCGCTGAGCGACGCGCGCGCCCAAGGCTGCTCCATCCGCAAACCGGAAGCCGCCTGCGCCAGACCCGCGCATAGTGCGAGGCAGAGCATCAGTACTGCCAGGATTGGCTTCCGACGTGATGATTGTCTCATCGGTAAAACTTTATCAGGGCTGCCCGGCCATCGGCCTGCGGCCAAATTTCGCAGAGGCCGCCGCCCAAACTCCCCCCAAGCTCGCTCAGTTCACCGTCACCGTGACGCGCAGGAACGTCGCCGGGATCGAGGTCGAGCCCTTGTCCGTTGCGGTGTTCTGCGTCTCGAACAGCGTGTTCAGTTCCTGGCGCAGCTGATCGGCCTTGCCGTTCTTCTCCGCCGCGTCGAACGCGTTCATGGTCGGGCCGTAGAAGCGGCGAAAGAGATCGACAAGATCGGACGGTTTGCCGGGATAATTGAACCGGTAGGTATCGCGCTGGAATGCGATGTTGTCCTTCGGCACGCCGGCGCCAGCAAAGCGCTCGATGACGTTGGCCTCAACGCCCCATGTCATCGGGCTGACGAAGCCTTCTGGGGGCGGCGGCGTATAGGCAGCGCTGATCTTCAGGATTTGGGCCACCAGCGTCGGGTCGTTGGGAATCCAGTTGCCCATGACGACGCGCCCGC
>CAZQLF010000641.1:0-1674 GCA_964594035.1 uncultured Rhodospirillaceae bacterium
GCAGCGGTCAGCGACCGGTATCGCGATCTCCTGACGAGCAACAATCAGGTGGCCATAGCCGCGGGCATCTTCGGCGTTCCAGCCGTCATCTGGCAGAACAAGCTCTTTTTCGGCAATGATCGCCTCGACATGCTCGAGCGGTCGTTGACCCGGCAGAGCGCGTCGTGAATGGGATGCCCGGCGGGCAAGGTTGGGTAATAATCGCCAACGACCAAACAGGAGGCTTCGACCATGTTCAAGCGTATCCTGGCACCGATTGACGGTTCCGAACACTCGACGCGGGCGGCCGAAGCGGCCATCGAACTGGCCCGCACCTTCAAATCGGAGCTGATCCTGCTGCATGTCGCGCGGCAATTTGACCTGCCCGACCAGATCAAGGATTACATCAAGGCGGAGCACCTGACCGCCCATGACATGCTGGCGATCGATGAAGCGACAAAGCGGGTCATCGCCGATGTGAAGGTCGATGCCGAGAAAAAAGGCGTGAAGAAGATCAAGACGGTATTCCGCGAGGGCAAGCCCGCGCGCTCCATCGTCGACTACGCGGCCAAGGCCCAGGTCGATGCCATCATCATGGGCAGCCGCGGCCTGTCGGAGCTGGAAAGCGTGCTGCTGGGCTCCGTCTCCCACAAGGTCGCCACGCTCGCCGAGTGCACGGTGATGATCGTCAAGTAGCCGGTGCCGGCTGGGCTTTTCTTTTTCCGGCGCGTTCTTCGGCCCGGCTCGCCAGATCGTCGAGATCGCGGCTGATCTGATCGAGCGAAAAGGTCAGGCCGAAGATCAGCGCCGTTGCATCCACCGGCATCTCGCGCGTCAAGCCAGAGCGGCGAACGCCCGCCATCGCCTCATGATAGGTGGTCAGGCTGTCATGGAAGGGCGCGACCGGTGGCGGCAGTTTCCGATCGCGAAATGCACCAGCGAGTCCCCGTAATGCTGCTTCCAAGGAAGATGAGAGATTTGCCAGAGAAGGCTGCAGGGGCGCTGCAATGGAATGCGGCACGGCGTCGCGGGTGGCGCGGTCCACCATGATCAAATCGTGGCGCAGCCGGCGGATCGTGCGCAGCACCGGCTCCGGATCGTCCTCGCCGGAAAGCAGGCTCGCCCGTTCGCGCCGCGCCTCGTCGGCAAAGACCTCGAGCTTGGCGAGTGCACTACGCAGGCGCTTATGCATGTCGTGAACTTTGCCGGGATCCTTCCGGCCGCCGAGACCGTCGAGCAAGGCGGGCACCATGTCAGCCAGCAGATCGAGGGTGCTCGCCGCGGATGCCGCCAGTTGTACATGGGCCCGCGTCGGCAGAACCAGCAGCGACACGGCAAAAGCGATGGCACTCCCCAGGCCTATCTCGATCACCCGTTCGATGACGGAAGGCAGCGCCCCGGTGCCTTGCGTCGTGGCACCCAGCAGCACGATGATCGCCGTCACGGGTGCGACGCGAAGGCCCGGACGAAAGGCGGCCGCGATCGCCAGCGGCAGCAGCGCAAGCACCAGCCCGGCGCCGCGCCAGACTGTCTCCTCCTGGGGGATGAGGGTGATGACGACAACGCCGTAGGCACCGCCGGCGAGCGTGCCGATCAGTCGATCGGATGCCGCCTTCAGCGAACCGCCGACATTGGCCTGGACGACGATGACAGCCGTCAGCACCGCCCAATAGCCTTGCTTCAGTTCAAGAAGAT
>CAZQLF010000642.1:0-1671 GCA_964594035.1 uncultured Rhodospirillaceae bacterium
ACAGGCGCGCGCGACAGCTGGCGGAGCGCTATTGGCCCGGCCCGCTGACCTTCGTGCTGCCGCGCCGCGAAGATTCCCCCGTTTCGCTTCTCGCCACGGCCGGCCTCGATACGCTGGCCGTGCGCATGCCGAACCATCCGGTCGCAACAGCGCTGCTGCAGGCCTTCGGCGGGCCCATCGCGGCACCCAGCGCGAACCCCTCGGGGCGTCTCAGTCCGACGGCTGCGCACCATGTTGCCGAAACGCTGGGCGGGAAGATCGCAGCGATCCTCGATGGTGGACCGACGCCGATCGGCCTCGAATCCACGGTTATCGATCTTTCCGGACCGAAGCCGTTGCTGCTACGGCCCGGCGGGCTGGCCGTGGAAGATATCGAGGTGTTGACCGGCCCGCTGGGTTCGCCATCGCCCACGGACGGCCCCCGCTCGCCCGGCATGCTGGCGAGCCACTACGCGCCGCGCCTGCCGCTTCGCCTTGGCGCCAGCAATGTCGGCCCACAGGAAGCGTTGCTGGCGTTCGGCGCCGGGACGCCGGCCGGTGCCCACAGCACGCTCAACCTCAGCACCGGCAGCGATCTGAAGGAGGCGGCCGCGAACCTATTCGCTCACCTGCGCCGCCTCGATGCCAGCGGCGCACGCGCCATCGCCGTCATGGCAATTCCCGAAAAGGGGTTGGGCCGGGCGATCAACGACCGGCTGCGCCGGGCTGCGGCCCCGCGCCCGCCGGGCTAGACGCCATGGATCTGCGCGAAAAGCTTGCCTCCCTTCTTGGCCCGGCCGGCTTCATCGCCGATGAAGCCGGCATGACCCCCTATCTCCAGGATTGGCGCAAACTCTATCGCGGCAAGGCAATCGGCGTGGCCCGGCCCGCGGCCACCAGCGAACTCGCCGCGACGGTAAAGCTGGCGAGCGAGGCCGGCGTCGCCATGGTGCCACAGGCCGGCAATACCGGGCTCGTGGGCGGCAGCGTTCCACTCGCCAGCGGCGAAAGCCTCGTCATCTCGCTGGAGCGCATGAACCGCGTGCGCAGCGTCGATGCTGCCAACTACACGATCACCGTGGAGGCGGGTTGCATCTTGCAGCATGTGCAGCAGGCGGCCGAAGCGGCCGATCGCCTGTTCCCGCTCAGCCTGACGGCGGAGGGGAGCTGCCGCATCGGCGGCAACCTCTCGACCAATGCCGGGGGCATCGCCGTGCTGCATTACGGCAACATGCGCGACCTGGTGCTGGGGCTTGAGGTCGTGTTGCCCGACGGCGAAATCTGGGACGGGCTTCGCGCGCTGCGCAAGGACAATACGGGCTATGACCTGAAGCATCTCTTCATCGGCGCGGAGGGAACCCTCGGCATCATCGCCGCCGCGGTGCTGAAGCTGTTTCCCCGCTCGCGGGAGCGTGTCACCGCGTTCGCCGCCGCGGCCACCATGCCGGCAACGCTCGCGCTGTTGAACCGGCTGCGCGCTGCCAGCGGCGATGCCCTCACCAGCTTCGAATACATTCCGCGCAACATTCTGGAACTGGCACTGGAGTATGTGCGCGGCAGCTTCGATCCCTTTGCCGAACCGCATGAGCATTATCTGCTGATCGAACTTTCGAGCGGCAGCGAGAGCCGGGCCTTGCGCACCACGGCAGAGGCCGAACTGGCCCGCGCGATGGACGATGGCCTGCTGCTCGA
>CAZQLF010000643.1:0-1669 GCA_964594035.1 uncultured Rhodospirillaceae bacterium
TCGATCCAGGGCTGCTCGTCGGGCATGGGAAGGTAGACGTTGCCGGCCTCGATCAGCGCCGCGACGGCCGCCGCGCGGGCCTGCTTGCCCCCCTCCGGGTTGATGGACAGCATGCCGGGGATCTGGCTTCGAAGAACGCTGATCACGGCAGAACCGTTGGCCTTGTCCTCCACCAATACGGCATGGATGAGGTGCTTGCTGCGCGAGCAGAGGCTGCTGCGGCTCAGATCTCCCTTCAATTCGGGCCACTTGCGACTACCTCCAAGCACAAAGCCACCCACTAGCCTGGATTTCTCATACCCGAGTGGGAGCAGTCGCGAACCACCTTCCGCCGCATTGAGGAAGCGCGAAAGGGGTTCCCCGGTGTCCCCCCACCGGGGAAGGGCGAGACGGCCATGTTTTGGCCTTCCCCAAACCCGGCTCGAGGCCTTCTGCGTCAAGGGTGGCATTTATTCCTACGGTAGCTACCCGGAGCTCGACAGCCTGTTCCAGCAGCAAGCGGGCGAGCTTGACCTGAAGAAGCGTGAGGCCATGCTGTTCAAGCTGCAGCAGGAGGTCGTGGACAAGATGGTCTACTCGCACCTGTGGCAGCTCGCCTTCCTGAATGGCATCGGGCCGCGGGTCGGCGAATCCGGGCTCGGCCTGATCGCCGGGCATGCGTATTCGGCCCCGTACGAGGATGTGACCCTGAAGACCAAGTGACCGTAGCGGAGAAAGGTGGCCCATGAAGCGCTACATCACCCGGCGGCTCGGCTATTCGGTGGTGTCGCTGTTCCTGTTGTCGCTGATCATCTTCGGCTTCGTGCGCCTCACCGGCGACCCGGCGAGCCTGCTGGTGGAGCCGGGCGCCAGCCAGGCCGAGCTGGACGACATTCGCCGCCAGTTCGGCCTCGATCAGCCGCTGTGGGTGCAGTACGCGAGCTTCATCGCCAGCCTCGCCCGCGGCGACTTCGGTCAGTCCTTCTACTACCGCATGCCGGTGCTCGAGCTGTATTTCTCGCGGCTGCCGAACTCGCTGCTGCTGGCCTTCGTCGCCATGGGCTTCTCGCTGCTGGTGGGGATCCCGAGCGGCGTCCTCGCCGCGGTCCGCGTCGGCGGCTTCTGGGACAGCATCGGCAAGCTGTTCGCGCTCTTGGGCCTGTCGCTGCCGTCGTTCTGGGTCGGCTTGGTGATGATCCTGTTCTTCTCGGTCTATCTCGGCTGGCTGCCGTCCTCCGGCTCCGGCACCGCCTGGCACCTGGTGATGCCGGCGGTGGCGCTCGGCTGGTATTTCGCGGCGGCGCACATGCGCATGACCCGCTCCTCGATGCTGGAGGTGCTGGGCTCGGAATACGTCAAGCTGGCCCGCCTCAAGGGCCTGCCGGAGTGGCGGGTGATCGCCAAGCACGCGCTGAAGAACGCCTTGATCCCGGTGCTGACCTTGGCCGGCATCAACCTGGTGGTGATGATCAACGTCGCGGTGGTGGTGGAGACGGTGTTCGCCTGGCCCGGCATCGGCCGCCTGCTCTACGAGGGCATCGCCTTCCGCGACTTCCCCGTGGTGCAGGGCGTGGTGCTGATGGGCGGCTTCATGATCGTTGCCGTCAACTTCCTGATCGACATCCTCTACCCGGTGATCGATCCCCGCAATCGGGTGGGAGCACTGGCGGCACGAGCACCCAAGTCGCAA
>CAZQLF010000644.1:0-1668 GCA_964594035.1 uncultured Rhodospirillaceae bacterium
ATGCAACCCTTGAGGAGCTGCCTTGTACCATCGCATCGCCATTTCGGTCCTCGCGCTTGCCGGTGCGGGAGCGGCTGTCCCGGCATGGTCCCAGCCGGATGTCAGCGGCCCGGAAGAGGACAGTTCGCCGTTCACACTGAGCTTCATGATCGAGGCGGTCACGGACAGCCGGGAGCGCGGCCTCAGCAACAGCGCCAATCGTCCGACTGCCCTGGCGGAGCTCACGCTGCTGCATACCTCGGGCGCGTTTGCCGAATTGCAGGCGTTGGGGGTCAGCAAGGACCAGTACCCCGGCGGGCCGGGTATCCGGCTGCAGGCCGTGGCCGGTTACCGCGGGGGCGATCCGGATGGCTGGAACTATGAAGTGGGCGGCCAGTACAGCTACTTCCCGGGCGGCCGGCAACCGGGCGTCTCGGGCTACAACCCGGTGACGGATCCCGATTCCGGCGAGATCGTCGATATCGAGGCGATCCCTGGCAGCGTCAGCCCGAATACGGGTGAGCTGTTTGGCCGCCTCAGTTATCGCGACCTGTCGCTGCGCTACTACTACACCGTGTCCCGGAACTTCTATGGCATCAGTACCACGACGGTATGCGGCGGCAGCGAAGGCATTTCCCTGGTGGAGTGCCTGGACGGCGGCATGAAGAACAGTCGCGGCAGCGACTACTTCGAGCTGGGCTATGTGCACCGGCTTTCCAAGGTCAGCGCCGTCGAGGTTCGCATTGGCCACCAGCGCGTGCGGAATTTCCGCGACTTCGACACCAATAGCTTCAGCGTCGAGTACCGGCATGCGTGGAAGGGTTTCGATTTCAGCGCGGCCGTGGTTGGTGCCCGGGCCCGCAGCCGCGACGTGTATCTCGTCGATGTCGGCAACGGCAAGACGCGTGATCCCACGAGGATCACGGTACTGGTGGGTGTCAGCCGCAAATTCTGAATCCTTCCCTTTGCGACAGCCAACGAGAGACGATCGTCATGCCTCTGGACGACAGATTTTCCAACGCCATACCTAGCCACCGCGACGCGCATCTGGCCGCGGACGTTGGGCCGGATCTTGCCTTCGACGCGACGACGTTTGCGCCATGCCCTGATGTCACGAGCGGCCCGCCAAAGGGATTGCCCATGAGCGCCGAACGCGAGGCGATGTTTGCGGATCTGATGGCGCTGCTGGGCACGCCGGTCACCGGATATGCGTGGGCGTTTCGCAAGATTCATCCGGGCTTGCTACTGACCGTCAGCTTTGCGATCTCGCAGACCGTCAACGAGATCCTGGTCTATGCGCTGTTCGAGGCCTATGGCACGCGCAGCGTGGCGCGCACCGTCTTCGAGATCGTCTCGCCGCTGACACTGTGGTTCTTCATCGACACGATGATCCAGTTTGCGTTGACCGTGGCGGGCTATGGCCACCGCATCCTGGCGCAGACGGCGGACGGCCAGTTGCTGGTGCTGCACCGGCGTCTGCTGAGTGCCCGGCCTGAGCGGCTGGAGCGCGAGATCGGCGGATCGCTGGCGATCGCGCCGCGCTCTCTCGGCTACGCCATCGATCGCCTGGATACCAGCATTGGTCGCTTCTACATATGGGCGAGGTGGCGCGACATGCGGCTGCTGCTGACGCTCAGGGAATCCGGCGCCAGCCGCAATGATCCGACATTGACCAAAACCTTTTGATGG
>CAZQLF010000645.1:0-1661 GCA_964594035.1 uncultured Rhodospirillaceae bacterium
CCAGGAAGGCCTCGCCGGTGGTATCGACCGCGTCGGAAAGCCACTCGTAGCGCAGTTGCTCGCCATTCAGCGCAGCCTCGTGGTAGGTGGGCCCGATGGTGTAGAGCGTCGTTCCGATGCGGCCCTCCAGGTGCTTCAGCTTTTCCTCGGGAATGGCGTATCCGCCCGCCAGATCCAGATTGTCGGGCCACAATTCGTCGCCGGCGATCTGCTCCTGCACGAACTGTGTGTACGGCTTGTCGTTGTTGAGCGATTTGATGACGTAATCCCGATAGCGCCAGGCGTTGGCGTAATACATGTCGGTTTCAAAGCCGCCGGTGTCGGCATAGCGGACGACATCCAGCCAGTGCCGGCCCCACCTTTCTCCGTAGCGCGGCGAGGCCAGGAGGCGGTCCACCAGTTTCTCGTAGGCGTCGGGCGATGCGTCGTTGAGGAACTGGGAAACCTCGGCCGGAGTGGGCGGCAGGCCGTGCAGATCGTACGTCGCGCGGCGAATCAGCGTTCGCTTGTCCGCCGCGGCGACGGGCTTCAACCCCTTCCGCTGAAGCTGGCTCAGAATGAACGCGTCGACCGGACTTTTCGCTGAAGCGCCGTCGACTTCGGGAATCGGCGGCCGCACGACCTTCCGGAACGACCACCAGGCGGGATCACCAGCCGCCGCGTTGTCCCAGTGGGCGCCGCCGTCGATCCAGGCGCGGATGGCTTCGATCTCCGCCGCGGGCAGCGGCTTACCGGGCGGCATCTGCAAATCACCCGATCGGGCGACCGCTTTGTACAGCAGGCTCTGGTCGGCATGGCCGGGCACGATGGCCGGCCCGCGCTTGCCACCCTTGGCGATGGTGTCGATCCGCCGCAAGTCCAGCCCCGAGGTTTGGGCCTGCCCGTGACAGGTGAGGCAGCGGCTTTCGAAAACGGCCCTGGCGGCGTCTCCCGGCGGCGCGCCTATAGCGATCAAGGAAGCCGTTAGACCGCAGATCAGGATCGAAAAAACGCCACTGTGCATTAACCCAATTGTGCCACTTCACGCCGCGCGATGCAGGCGCCGCTTGGCTTTCCAAAGGCTGTCGAAGTAGCAGATCTGGGCTTCCATGCCGTTGGGTTCCGGGAAGATGGCATCCATTGGTTGAACTCCAGATGGAACCGGAGGTAAGTCCGATTGCATTTCCTGGCGGCCGGTCGACCATAACGCTTTGCGACGCTTGGCCACTATTTGTTCGCGTGTCGCCATATATTCACACCATATCACAGGGGATATTCCTGGAAAGTGGGGATAAACCAGGAAATATGCTTAACTGGTTTGTTTTGATGACGAAAATAAATTTAGATTTATTGTGACTGGAATACGCCGCCGGGGGTTTGTAATGATATCTCATTGATATCACAGGGGTCCGGATAAACGTCAAAAGTGATGAAAAGTGATGAAAAGTGTGAGGGCGCCCTCTGCGACTCCGCGCCTCTGCGGTGGATTCGGCCCTACTACAGGACACCTTAACCGCAGAGACGCCGAGTCGCAGAGGGTCAAGATATGGCTTTGCTTTTGAATACCTACGCGATGATCTTCTGCGCGACTACTCCCGCCACGTCCGTCAACCGGAAATCGCGGCCGCTGAACCTGTACGTCAGCTTCTCGTGGTTGAGGCCCAGAAGATGCAACGCAGTGG
>CAZQLF010000646.1:0-1658 GCA_964594035.1 uncultured Rhodospirillaceae bacterium
CCCTGGCATAGGCCGCGGCCTTTGCGATGAACCACTTGGCATCGCCAACGCATTCCGAAGCGATCAATATGCGCTCGGCATTCATGCCCAAAAGAATATAGCGGAAGCCCTTGCCCTCTTCACCGATCAGGTTCTCGGCCGGTACTTCAAGCCCGTCGAAGAATACTTCCGTGGTCGAGTGGTTCATCATCGTCCGGATCGGCCTGATGTTGAGGCCATGGCCCAGCGCCTCGCGCATGTCGACGATGAAGACGGAAAGTCCGTCGGTCCGCTTGGCGACCTGATCGCGCGGCGTCGTGCGCGCCAGCAGCACCATGAGGTCGGAATGCTCGGCCCGCGAGGTCCACACCTTCTGTCCGGTGACGACATAGCGATCGCCCGCGCGCTTGGCGAAGGTTCGGATCGAGGTCGTGTCGGTGCCGCTCGCGGGCTCGGTCACGCCGAAGGCCTGCAGCCGTAGTTCGCCGGACGCGATGCGTGGCAGATATTTCTGCTTCTGCGCCTCGCTGCCGTGATTGAGCAACGTCCCCATGATGTACATTTGGGCATGGCATGCCGCACCATTGCAGCCATTGCGCTGGATCTCCTCGAGGATCGCGGCGGCGGCCGAGAGCGGCAATCCCGAGCCGCCATAGGCCTCGGGGATCAGGGCTGCAAGCCAGCCGGCCTGGGTGAGGGCCTGGACGAATTCCGCCGGATATTGCCGGTCGCGATCGCAGGCGCGCCAGTATTCCCCCGGAAAGCGAAGACAGAGCTTGGGGATCTCCTCCCTGATTTCGGGGTGCGACAACCCTTCTTCGATGTCCATGGGGGCTCCCTGAGGCCGCTCCCGACCGTTTTACCCGGCACTCGGGAATAGCGCCAAGCCGTAGTATTTCGACGGGGGCCGGCCGGGAAAATGGTCGATCCGTCGTATGGCAGATGGGCAAATGTTAACCTGGGACGATCTTCTTTGGTCACAATGTTTTTGTTACAGTCGCCCTTGCGGCAGAGGCGCCTGGACCACGGCGAGGCGCCTTCAAAAATGGAGGTCCGCCATGTTGATTGCCCGTCTTACGGCGCTTGCCGGCTTTGCCCTGGCAGCGACAGCTTTCGCGGTCATGCCCGCCGAGGCCCTGACCACGAAGGAATGCAGCGTCAAGTATCAGGCGGCCAAGGACGCCGGCACGCTTGGTGGCATGAATTGGAACGACTTCCGCAAGGCCCAATGCGGCACAGACGCTTCGGCGGGTGCCGCGCAGCCGGCCAGTACAACCACCAAGAAGGCGGCGACAACCAAGTCGAACGAAGCTGAAGTGGCCAAGGGCCTGTCGATGAAGGATTGCGGCACCAAGTACCAGGCCGCCAAGCAGGCCGGCACTCTTGGTGGCATGAAGTGGAACGACTTCCGCAAGGCCCAATGCGGGCCGGGCTCGACGATGGAGGTTCAGTCGACGAAGGCCACCAAGGCGGTCGCCAAGGCCACCACCTCGGGCGGCGGTCTCACGATGAAGGACTGCAGCGACAAATATCAGCAGGCCAAGGCTGGCAATTCGCTCGGCGGAATGAAGTGGAACGACTTCCGCAAAGCCAAGTGCAGCGCCGATGCCGCCGATGACGAGACGGTCCCGGCGCCCGATGAAGCGAACTACACCAATGAGCCGGAAACCCCGGCCGTC
>CAZQLF010000647.1:0-1656 GCA_964594035.1 uncultured Rhodospirillaceae bacterium
GGCGATACCTCCGACATCGTCACCAAGGAGATGTACAGCTTCACCGACAAGGGCGGCGAGATGCTGACCCTTCGCCCCGAGGGCACGGCGGGCATCATGCGAGCCCTGATTTCCGGCGGCCTGCGCCAGCATCTGCCGCTGAAGTTCTTCACCTATGGTCCGATGTTCCGCTATGAGCGGCCCCAGGCGGGACGCATGCGCCAGTTCCACCAGCTGGACATCGAACTGCTCGGCGTCGCCCAGCCGACCGGCGATATCGAAGTGATCGCTTGCGGTGCCGCCATTCTGCGCGATCTGGGATTGCTCGCACGGACGACGCTGGAGCTGAACACGCTGGGCGATACGCAAAGCCGTACGACCTATCGCAAGGCGCTGGTCGACTATTTCACCAGTCACAAGGACAAGCTCTCGCAGGACAGCCGCGATCGGCTGACCCGCAATCCGCTGCGCATCCTCGATTCCAAGGACGAGGGTGACCGCAAGCTGATTGCAGGGGCGCCCCAGTTTGGTGACTTCCTCAATCAAGAGAGCCGGGATTTCTTCGCAACCGTCAAAGCCGGCCTTGATGCGCTGGGCATTGCCTACCAGCTCAATCCGCGGCTGGTGCGCGGCCTCGATTACTATTGCCACACGGCCTTCGAGTTCACGACGACAGAGCTGGGTGCCCAGGGCACGGTGATCGGCGGTGGCCGCTATGATGGGCTTGCGGCCCTCATGGGCGGGCCGGCCACGCCTGGTATCGGTTGGGCCGGCGGCATCGAGCGCATCGCCATGATGATCGAGAACAACCCGAAGGCGCGCCGGCCCATCGCCGTCGTGCCGGTCGGCGGTGCCGCCGAGGCTGAGGCCGCGGCTTTGGCGGAAAAGCTGCGCCGGGCCGACTTTGCCATCGAGCTTGGTTATGGCGGGAATCTGGGCAAGCGGCTGAAACGCGCCGACAAGCTGTCGGCGGCGGCTGCGATCATCCTGGGCGAAGACGAGCTGGCGAAAGGGGTCGCCACGCTCCGCGATCTCGACAGCGGCGAACAGATGGCAGTGCCGCTGGCCGAACTCGAGGAGCATCTCGCCCGCTTCCGTTAGCGACGGCCATGGCCGAATTCCTGGTCGTCGGCGTCAATCACCGCAGCGGCACGGCCGCACTGCGTGAGGCTCTCTATGTGGAAGAGGAACGCCAGCCCGAGCTGCTGGCGCGCCTCAAGGCCGCCGGCGTTGCCGAGGCCGTATTCCTTTCCACCTGTGATCGCAGCGAGGTTCAGGCAGTCACCACGGACGTCGATGGGGTGAGCGCTGCCGTGGGTGCCGCCTTCGCGCGCCAGGCCGGCGTGCCGGCGGAAGAGGTGGCAGCACAATCCTATCGCCTGACCGGTGGGGAAGCGCTGCGCCACATCTTCGCCGTGGCTGCCTCACTCGACAGCCAGGTCATCGGCGAGCCGCAGGTACTGGGCCAGGTGAAGGAGGCGCACCGCCTTTCCGCCGCCGCCGGCCTGATGGGCGGCAGTCTCGATGAAGCCCTTCAGGCGGCCTATGCCGCGGCGAAGCGGGTGCGCAGCGAAACCGGGCTGGCCGAACAGCCTGTCTCCATCGCCGCGGTTTGCGTTGGCCTGGCGCGCCAGCTCCACGGCAATCTCAATCGCGCACAAGGCCTCCTGATCGGCC
>CAZQLF010000648.1:0-1649 GCA_964594035.1 uncultured Rhodospirillaceae bacterium
CTCCTGCTGTGCTGGGATGTCCGGAGCACCGGGGCGACGGTGGATGGCTGCGCCCGGGCGCTGAACGCCGCCGGTGCCGAAGGCGTGGATGTGCTGACCTTGGCGCTGGTCGTCCGGCCACAGCGCGTTGTCCCATAGGCGAAAAGGTCATGGGTGACCCCCGGACTGTGCAGGGGGCGGCAGATGACAAGCGCGCCAGCCCATGCCAAATAACGGGGCGACGCGCTGCAAGGCGAGTCGCGACGGAGTCGGCCGATGGCCAAGGTTGAGATCTATACGTCCATGCTCTGCGGCTATTGCCATGCCGCCAAGCGCCTGCTGAAGGAACGGGGCGCCTCCTTTACCGAATACGATGTGGGCTGCGATTTCGAGAAGCGCGCGAAGATGACCGAGCGCGCCGGCGGCCGTACCACCGTACCGCAGATCTTCATCGATGACCGGCATATCGGCGGCTGCGACGATCTCTACGACCTCGATCGCGCGGGTAAACTCGCGCCCCTGCTGGCGGCATCATGAGCAAGACCTTCACCGTCGCCTGCGTTCAGATGAATTCAGGCCCCGAGATCATGCCGAATGTCGAGGCTACCTCGCGTCTGGTGCGCGAGGCACGCAACGCCGGCGCCGCGTTCATCGTGACGCCTGAAAACACGACCTGCATCGATCCGATCCGCGAGCGCGCGCTGGCCAAGGCGCAAGGCGAAGCAACCCACCCGGCGATCCCCGCCTTCCAGGCCCTGGCGGCGGAAACCGGCGCCTGGCTTCTCGTCGGTTCACTGACGATCAAGCTCGATGCCACGACCTGCGCCAACCGCAGTTTCCTTTTTTCGCCGAAGGGCCAGATCGCGGCGCGCTACGACAAGATCCACATGTTCGACGTCGACCTGGCGAACAAGGAGAGCTATCGCGAATCCGCGACGTTCCGTGCCGGCCGCCAGGCCGTCACCGCCGATCTGCCTTGGGGCCGGTTGGGCTTGACCATCTGCTACGACATGCGCTTCGCCTATCTCTATCGTGCGCTGGCGCAAGCCGGGTCGAACTTCCTCACCGTGCCCTCTGCCTTCACCCGGCCCACGGGCCAGGCGCATTGGCATGTGCTGCTGCGCGCCCGCGCGGTCGAGACTGGCTGCTTCGTCTTCGCCGCCGCGCAGACCGGCGTGCATGCGGAAGGCCGCAAGACCTATGGCCATTCGTTGATCGTCGCCCCGTGGGGCGAGGTACTGGCCGATGCCGGCGAGGATGTCGGTGTCATCACGGCGACGGTCGATCCGGCAAAAGTGACCGAAGCCCGCAACATGGTGCCAGCCCTCAAGCACGATCGCGAATTCAGCCTGCCGTCAGATTCCACCCTGAAGATCGCTGGCGAATAGCGCAGGGCGCCCCGTCACCGCATAGGGACTTCTGTCACTGTCAGACGCTTGTATTCGGGGCGTTTGGTATGCCTAATAGCCCCCTCTGAAAAGCACCCCAAACCGCGTTTTTGTCCTACTTACGGCCGACAAACAGGAGGCACGATCATGTCGCTTAGAATCAATTCCGAAGCGCCGAATTTCACGGCGGATACGACCCAGGGTCCGATCAACTTCCACGATTTCATTGGCAGCGGCTGGGCGATCCTGTTCTCCCACCCGAAGGACTTCACGCCGGTCTGC
>CAZQLF010000649.1:0-1644 GCA_964594035.1 uncultured Rhodospirillaceae bacterium
GGAACACGGTCTTGGGCAGCGACAGCAGGCCGCCGGCGGTGATGGCGCGCGCGCCATAGCTGATGCGCTTGCCGCCCTCGAAATACTTGCGGATCTCGGGGTGGGTCTTGAAGCGCTGGAATTCCTCGAACGGCGACAGCCACGGGTTGGCATAGTCGAGGCCGACCACGTAGCCGACCGCGACCTTGTTGTCTTCCATGTGGTACAGGAAGGCGCCGCCGTAGGTGTCCGGGTCCAGCGGCCAGCCTGCCGCGTGCACGACCAGGCCGGCCTGGTGCTTGGCCGGGTCGATTTCCCACAGTTCCTTGATGCCGATGCCGTAGCTTTGCGGATCCTTGCCGGCGTCGAGCGCGAACTTGGCGATCAGTTGCTTGCCCAGGTGGCCGCGCGCGCCCTCGGCGAAGATCGTGTACTTGGCGTGCAGTTCCATGCCGAGCTGGAAGTTCTCGGTCGGCTCGCCTTCCTTGTTGATGCCCTGGTTGCCGGTGGCCACGCCCTTGACCGAGCCGTCCTCGTTGTAGAGCACCTCGGCGGCCGAAAAGCCCGGGAAGATCTCGACGCCCAGCGCCTCGGCCTGCTGGCCCAGCCAGCGCACGAAGTTCGACAGGCTGATGATGTAGTTGCCGTGGTTGAGGAAGCACTCCGGCAGCAGCGCGTTGGGGGTGGCCTTGGCGCCGGTCTCGCTCAGGAACAGGAACTTGTCGTCAGTGACGGCCTGGTTCAGCGGCGCGCCGAGTTCCTTCCAGTTGGGGAACAGTTCGTTGAGCGCGCGCGGGTCCATGACGGCGCCCGACAGGATGTGGGCGCCCGGTTCCGAGCCTTTTTCGAGCACGCAGACGTTGACGTCGTTGCCTTTCTCCTGCGCGATCTGCTTCAGGCGGATGGCGGTTGCCAGGCCGGCGGGGCCGCCGCCAACGATGACGACGTCGTACTCCATGGCCTCGCGGGGGCCGAACTGCTCCAGGAGTTGTTGCTGATCCATTTGTCTCTAACCCTCTATTTCTTGGCAGCGTACGTGCAATTTGTGGGAGATGCGGTGATCGTTCTGCCGAACCGGTGGCCGTCCTGGCGGATATCCGGGAAAGGTAGCGTTTTTCCTCTTTCCCTTTGGCAGCCAAGTTCTTAGAATCTCCGGCATTGTCCGGGAGTCATTACCCGCAGGCAAGAATTTTTTTTGAACGGTCGTTCTTTTTTTGGTATGCTGCCCTCGGCCATGCCACTTGAACGGTCGGCCCGCGCATGACCGCGCGGCCCCCACGCAGAGGTAATTATGGGTTTGTCGATCAATCTGGAAGGCAAGGTCGCGCTGGTGACCGGTGCCTCAAGCGGGCTGGGCTCGCGCTTTGCCAATGTGCTGGCGGCAGCCGGCGCCAAAGTGGTGCTGGCCTCGCGCCGCACCGAGCGGCTCAAGGAGTTGCGCGCGTCCATCGAGGCCGATGGCGGCAGCGCCCACGTGGTGCGCCTGGACGTCACGGACCCGGACAGCATCCGCGCGGCCGTCGCGCATGCGGAAACCGAGGCGGGCGCCATCGACATCCTGGTCAACAACTCCGGCGTGTCCACCACGCAGAAGTTGACGGATGTCACCGCCGACGACTTCGACTTCGTCTTCGACACCAACACCCGAGGCGCCTTCTTTGTGGC
>CAZQLF010000650.1:0-1630 GCA_964594035.1 uncultured Rhodospirillaceae bacterium
GTGCGGTCCCCTCGATGGACGAGCTGGTCAGCAACGTCATCACCCAGGATTCGCCGGTCCTCCAGGAGTTCCAGCCGGCCGTCGATGACAGCGCGGGCCTGCTGCTGGCCGGCGGCTTGAAGGCCGCCGGGTTCGCGCCCGCCAGCCACGGGCCCGCCGCTCCGTCCGTCGCCAACGCGTCGATGGTTCTCCCGGCGCAATAGCGCGCCGCACTCCCCAGTTGTCATCGCCGGGCTTGACCCAGAAGTGTCCGGCATGGCGCTTGCTTCATGTGAAGACGAGCTGCTGGTGGCTTGCCGAAGGCTGGATCGGCGGCTTGAGGAGGGTCTTATAGTCTCGTCTGTGCATGAGGTTGGCGCGGACGAGGCGCGCGAATCGGAGGGGGCTGGTGATGGCGGTTTGAGTGGCCTGGGCCATTCGCAAGAGCAGGAAAGTGATGAGTGCGACGGCGATTTGAATGCGGATGGCGTTCTGGGAGGTTCCGAGGAAGCGGGTGATCTTGAGGGTCTGCTTGATCCATCGAAAGAACAGCTCGATGGCCCATCGCCGCCTGTAGAGATCGGCAATCTCTTGAGCGGGGGCGGTGAGATCGTTGGTTACGATGCGCAGGCGCTTGCCGGTTCGGATCTTGACGTGCAGCTCGCGGACCTTTTTGGCGAAAGGGTTCTTGCGGTTCTTGGCTTGGCGTTCCGGAAGGTAGCCGATGCGGTCGGACAAGATGGCGCTGCCGGCCGGCACCGGTCGTTCTTCGATCAAGGTCAAAGGGGTGTTCTGCTTGAGACGGGTGACCAGCCGGCATTCATTGGCGTCGAGTTCGGCCCACCAGGCGTAGTCGTAGTAGCCGAGGTCGAAGACATAGGTTGCTCCCGCTTCGATCGGCATCGCCTTGGCCGGGGTGATGTCGTTGACGTTGGCCGGGGAGATCGCCAGATAGACCGGCTGGTCGGCGTCCGGATCATAAACCACATGCGCCTTGGCCCCGCAGAGGTCGGCCGAGAAGCGCGCCCAGGTGGCGCTGCGGCTCGTCAGGCCGATCGACGTCGAGTCGATCAGATAGGTGGCCTTGAGCTTCTGGCGCAGCCCGCGATGCGCCCGCTTCATCATCACCGCCAGGAAATCGGTGAACAGCGCACTCGGCCGGTACGCGTTGGCCTCGGCAAGGGTCGAGCGACGGACCTCGTCGATCCCCAGATGATAGCGCTGCGCCTCATGGCTCTTCAGCGCGTCTTGGATCTCCCGCAGGCTCGTCGCACCGGACAGCTGGGCATAGATCATCGTCGCCAAATGGCTCCGCGGCGAGAACTTACGACGGCGCCGCTTGCCTTCGTGCTTTTCGACCAGCTCCTCAAATTCGGCAAACGCCGGATGCTTCAACAGGTCCTGGAATACGCTATTGTGATGGCGCACGGCGTTGCTCCTTTCGTGTCCCGGACGTTTGGCGACGACCGATCACGAGTAGAATCAATGCCGTGCACTTCGTCAGCAAAAAACGTGCCGGACACTTCTGGGCTTGACCCGGCGATGACACCTTGGGGGGCGGCCCAGTCGGGGGCTGGTCTAGAAGGACACCATGATTCTCGGCCTCACCACCGAGCAGCAGATGCTGGTCGACAGCGTGCGCGCCTTCGTC
>CAZQLF010000651.1:0-1628 GCA_964594035.1 uncultured Rhodospirillaceae bacterium
TGGCCACCGATAATTTCCGGAAAGCCCTCGGGCCGCGCAGGAAAGAGATCGAACGAGTTGACGATTGGAAGAGCGCAGTGGCGAAGTTCCCGATCATTCTCGTGGCGACGAGATGGTCAGACTATCGCGGCCTTCCCTCGCTCGACCTGAAAGGAAAGACGATTCTCGATGCGCGGCGGATGTTCGATCCCGCGGCCTTTCCCGGCGCCACCTATCTCGGCGTGGGCTACAGCTTGGAGAAATAGCCGAACAGGCTTTCCAGCACGAAATCGCGCATCGCCGGCATCAGGCCCGGATAAACGCCGATGAAAAAAGTCCGCTCGGCGATCCGGTCGGTCTCTTTCAGTTCGCCGTGGATGCGGTGGTTGATGTGGCGATAGCCGGGCTGGCGCAGGATGTTGCCGCCGAACAGCAGGCGCGTCTCGATCATGCGCTCCTCGAGATAGCGCACGAGCTTGGCGCGCTCGACATGGGGACGCAGCGTCATGGCAAAGCCGAACCAGGAGGGCTCGGCCCGCGGATCGGATCGGGCGAATTCCATATGCTCGGCCAGCGGTGCCAATGCCTGCTGATAGAGCTGGAAGTTGCGCCGCCGCGTGGCGACGAACTCCGGCAGCTTCTTGAGCTGCTCCACGCCGATCGCCGCCTGCAGGTCGGTGAGCTTCAGGTTATAGCCGATGTTCGAATAGATATATTTGTGGTCATAGCCCCGGGGCAGGTCGCCGAGCTGCCAGTCGAAGCGCTTCTCGCAGGTGTTGGACTTGCCGGGCTCGCACCAGCAATCGCGGCCCCAGTCGCGCATCGACAGCGCTGTCTTGACGAGGAAGCGGTTGTTGATGGCGATACCGCCACCCTCGCCCATGGTGATCTGGTGGGCCGGATAGCAGGAGATCGACGACATGTCGCCGAAACTCCCCACCGGTTTGCCGTCATAGGTGGCGCCCAGCGCATCGCAGCCATCTTCCAGCAGGAAAAGGTTCTTTTCGCGGCAGAAATCGCGCAGATCCGCCAGGTGCCATGGGCTGCCCAGCGTATGCGGCAGGAAGATCGCCCGCGTCTTGGGGCCAACGGCCTCCCGCGCGCGATCGAAATTCATGTTCAGCGTGCCGGGTTCGCAGTCGACGAAGACTGGCAGCAGGCGGTTCTGCAGGATGGGCGCAAGCGTGGTGGGAAAAGTGGTGGCGGGGGTGATGACCTCGTCGCCATCCTTCAGCGGCTGGGGTGCCGTCTGCGCGCACAGAGTCGAGACCATCAGCAGATTTGAAGAGGAGCCGGAATTCGTCAGCAGGAAGCGGCGCGCCTTGAAATGCGACTTCAGCGCCTTCTCGAGGATGGCGGCGTATTTGCCGGCGGTGAGTTGAAAATCCAGGACTGCATCGGCTGCCGACGTCATCTCGGCGGCGTTGAACACGCGGCCGGCGTAGTTGACCTTTGATATGCCGGGAAGAAAGTCCCGGCGCGCATGGGTCAGCTCGTAATACTCCGCGACAAGCGCGAGGATTTTTCCCCGAAGTTCTTCGCTGCCCATATCGCTGCCGCAGGTTCCTCTTACAATTTCCACCGAGGGTAAGGCCAACGTACGCAACGACTCAACCGCCCGCAAGGCAGCGGCGTGTGGCGCGACGATC
>CAZQLF010000652.1:0-1628 GCA_964594035.1 uncultured Rhodospirillaceae bacterium
TGTAGGAGAGCGACGGATTCATGTTCGCGCTGGATGTCATTGCCGCGCCGTCCGTCACGAACAGATTCGGCACTTCATGCGCCTGGCTCCAGGCATTCAGCACCGAGGTTTTCGGATCGCGGCCCATGCGCGCGGTGCCCATCTCGTGGATGCGGTCGCCGGGCGGCATCAGTCTCTCGCCCGCCTCTTCCCAGGAGTTGATGTCGACGCAGCCGGCCGCAGTCAGCATCTCGTGCGCATCGCGCGCCGCTTCGCGCATCATGGCGTATTCGTTCTTGCCGTGGGCGCAGTCGATCGCCGGCACTGCCATTCCCCATTGATCCTTGCGCGTCGCCGACAGCGTCACGCGGTTGTTGGGATCGGGAAGGATTTCGCCGAACGGCATCAGCGAAATCGTCCAGGGCTTCTTGCCGCCTTCATCGTCTTCGCGCTCCGCGCCGCCCAGCACGCGGGCCTCGATGCGCCGCGTGCGACCCGCGCCGCCCTGCATGCCAAAGCCGCGCAGATAGGGCTTGTCGCGCTCCGTCGTATCGGCGTAGCGCGGAATATAGATGCCGGTCGGCCGCTCGCCCGCGTCATGCACGTCGTCGAAGCCGGGATAGCGGCCGACGATGGCGGCGCAGCTGACATGATCCATCAGATTGCGCCCGACCTGGTCGCTGCCGTTCGCCAGGCCGCGCGGGAAAGCGTCCGAGACGGAGTTGAGCAGGATCACCGCGGAGTTGATCGCCGACGCGTTGAGGAAAACGATCTTCGCTTCGAAAACCTGCCCCTGCTTCGTCAGCCGGTTCACGGCGCGCACGCCGGAGGCGCGGCCGGTTTTCGCATCGTATTCCACCGCCTGCACGATCATGTCGGTGAGGATCGTGAGATTGCCGGTGTTCTTCGCCGCCGGCAGCGTGGCGGCGAGCGAAGAGAAGTATCCGCCCAGCGGACAGCCGTGCACGCAACGCATGCGCCCTTCGCAACGCTTGCGGCCGAGATCCTGGTGCACTTTGGTCGTGCGGCTGAGATTGGCGGCGCGGCCGATGATCATGCGGCGTGTGGGATAGGCCGCTTCGATCTTCTCCTTCACCGCCTCTTCAACGCAATTGAGTTCGTAAGGCGGCAGGAAATCGCCGTCGGGCAGATGGGGAATCTCTTCGTAGCTGCCGCTGATGCCGGCGAAGGCTTCGGCGTGATCGTACCAGGGCGCGAGATCGTCGTAGCGGATGGGCCAGTCGACGCCGTGGCCGTCTTTCAGATTGGATTCGAAATCTTGCGGCGCCCAGCGATAGGACTGGCGCCACCAGGTGAGCGAACGGCCGCCAAGGTGATAGCCGCGGATCCAGCGATAGGGTTTTCCCGGCACGGTCTCGTAAGGATAGTCGTGATCGCTCGCCCAGAACTTGCGGTTGGATTCGAACAGCGCGTAAGCGACGCCTTCGTAATAGGGATAGTGGAGATTGCGTTCTTCCAGCGGCACCTGGTCGTCGCGGCGGCGCAGACGCGCGGCGAGATCGTGGCTGTAATCGGCGCCGTGCTCGATGTTAGGGCCGCGCTCCAGTATCAGCACCTTGAGCCCGCGCTCGCAGAGCTCCTTGGCGGCCCAGCCGCCGCTGATGCCGGAGCCGACGACGATCGCGTCG
>CAZQLF010000653.1:0-1622 GCA_964594035.1 uncultured Rhodospirillaceae bacterium
TATTGTGGCGTGCGGACCGGCAGGTCGCGCGGGGTCAGGACGGGGCGGGCTTCGCCCGGGGGAAGCATGGAAAGCAGGGCCTTGCCCACGGCTGAGGAATGCGGCAGCTCCCGCCGGCCGAGTGCGGCATCGAAGCGCACGGCGCCCGGTGCGTCGACACGGCCGACGACCACGGCGTAACCATCGTCGAGAATGGCGATCCGCGAGGTGAGGCTGAGCTCCGCAGTCAGTTCGCGCAACACCGGCAGTGCTGCATCCACCAGTGCGATGTTGGCGACCGCAAGATCGCCGAGGCGCGCCAGATTCAAGCCCAGCCGGTAACGCCGGTTGGAGGCAGCACCCTCATCGGCCACGAATCCATGGGCGAGCAAGGTCTGCAGAATGGCGTAAGTCGCGGCCTTCGAGAGCGACTGTTCGCGCGCGAGTTCGGAAAGCCGCGCGCCGTCGCGGCCCCGCCGGCCAATATCTTCGAGCAGGTCGAGGGCGCGGCCCAGGCTCTGGACGCGATAGCGAAGTCTGGTGTCCGTCTGCCTGCCGCTGCGCTCTGGCATGGTCCATCGCCCGGTTTCGTTGACTTCATTCGAAGCGCGGGCTTACCATAGCAATAACAAACGCTGTTCGGCTATACCGAACACGGCAAACAGGCAGGCACATGGCAAAGACGGCACGCAAGCTGCGCTCCAGCGACTGGTTCGGCGGTTCCGGCAAGAACGCCTTCATGCATCGCAGCTGGATGAAGAACCAGGGCCTGCCCGGCCATCTTTTCGACGGGCGGCCGGTCATCGGCATCTGCAACACCTGGTCGGAACTGACGCCCTGCAATGCGCATCTGCGCGGCATCGCCGAGCATGTAAAGCGCGGCGTTTACGAGATGGGCGGCTTCCCCGTCGAGTTTCCGGTGATGTCGCTGGGTGAATCCAATCTGCGTCCCACGGCGATGCTGTTTCGCAACCTCGCCAGCATGGATGTCGAGGAGTCGATCCGCGCCAATCCCATGGACGGCGTGGTGCTGCTGGTTGGCTGCGACAAGACCACGCCCGCTTTGCTGATGGGTGCCGCCAGCTGCGATCTGCCGGCCATTGCCGTCTCCGGCGGACCGATGCTGAACGGCAACTTCCGGGGCCAGACAATCGGCTCCGCCACCTATGTCTGGAAAGTCTATGCCGATGTGAAGGCTGGCCGCATCTCCACCGAGGATTTCATCGCCGCCGAACAGGGCCAGAGCCGTTCGGCCGGCAGCTGCATGACCATGGGCACGGCTTCAACCATGGCCAGCATGTGCGAGGCGCTCGGCATCGGCATGCCGGACAATGCCGCGATCCCCGCCGTCGATGCGCGGCGCGAGGTGCTGGCCCATATGGCGGGCCGGCGCATCGTCGAGATGGTGCAGCAGGATATCCGCATGTCGAAGATCCTGACGCGCAAGGCGTTCGAGAACGCCATCCGGGTCAATGGTGCCATCGGCGGCTCGACCAACGCGGTCATCCACCTGATCGCCATTGCCGGGCGGCTGGGTGTCGATCTCTCTCTCGAGGATTGGGACAGGCTCGGCCGCGATATCCCGACCATTGTCGACCTGATGCCCTCAGGCCGCTTCCTGATGGAAGATTTCTACTACGCCG
>CAZQLF010000654.1:0-1621 GCA_964594035.1 uncultured Rhodospirillaceae bacterium
TCGCGGGGTCCAGAGCGCGGCGCTGCAGTTTTTTGCCCGCGAGGCCATCGCCGGGATAAAGGTCCAGCAAGAGAAAGGCGAAGGCACCGAGTTCGACGCGCTCAGGGAATGGGCGCCCGGCCTCGATCACCGATTCATGGATTGGAAGCATTCGGCGCGTCATCGCCGGCTGCTGAGCAAGGAATTCAAGACCGAGAGCAATCACCCTGTCGTGCTCGCCTTCGATACCGGCTATCTGATGTGCGAACCCATGGACGGGATTTCGCGTCTCGACCATGCCATCAACGCGGGTCTGCTGCTTGCCTGGATCTCGCTACGCGGCGGCGACCTAGTGGGCACCTACGGCTTCGATGCGACCATTCGCCAGTATCTGAGGCCGACCGCCGGGCTCGCCAGTTTCGGCCGCATTCAGCGGGCGACGGCGGAGCTTGCCTATCATCATCAGGAGACGAACTTCACCCTCGGCCTCGCCGAACTGAATCTCCGCCTGAGGAGACGGGCGCTGGTCGTCCTGTTCACCGATTTCGTCGACACCGTCACGGCCGAACTACTGATCGAAAGCATGCAACGGGTCGTCGCGCGCCATGTCGTCATCTTCGTGACCCTGACCGACCCGTTGCTGCGGGCAGCGGCGGAGAGGGCACCAGACCGCTTCGAGCAGGTGGCCGAGGCGGTCATCGCCCAGGATCTCATGCGCGACAGGCGCGTGGTCTTCGAGCGGCTCGCGCGCCTGGGCATCCATTGCCTCGACGCACCCAGCGCCGGCCTCTCGATCGGGCTGATCAACCGCTATCTCATGGTGAAGCAACGGGGGCTCATATGACCGCGCCCGGCCCCGCGCTGGAAACGTCGACCGAGCCGGCCCCCGCGGGGAAGCTCGTGCTGCGCAGTACGGTGTTCCGCAAGGGTCGCGAGGCAGGCTGGCGTGCGCTGGAGGAGAGCATCCAGGCGGTGGAAAAGCGCGGCTTCCGGGCGCTTTCCCTGGATCAGCTCCAGCAACTTCCCGTGCTTTATCGTGCCGCGCTTTCCTCGCTGTCCGTTGCCCGCAGCATCGCGCTTGATCGCAATCTTCTGCTCTATCTGGAGAACCTGGCCTTGCGGGCCTTTCTCGTCGTCTATGGGCCTCGCCAGAATCTGCTCGCCAGCGCCGGCGAGTTCCTGCGCAGAGGATTCCCTGCCGCCGTGCGCGAGGCCCGCTGGCATGCCCTGATTTCGGCCTTGTGCCTGGCCCTCGGCGCCCTTGCGGGCTTCATGTTGGTCCAAGCTGACCAATCCTGGTTCTTCGCCCTGGTGCCCGCCGGCCTCGCGGGCGGGCGCGGGCCGGCGACGACGCGCGACGAATTTCTGAGCCAGGAGATCTTCGCCCCCTGGCCCGGACCGGTCCAGGCCTTGGCCGTACTGGCGACCTTCCTGTTCCAGAACAACACCGTCGTGGGCATCCTCGCGTTTAGCCTCGGGATCGCAGGCGGCGTCCCGACCCTGCTGCTGATGACCTACCAGGGCTTGCCGCTCGGCGCCTTTCTCGCTCTGCATTGGGACCGGGGACTCGCCATTCCCTTCCTAGGCTGGATTTCCATTCACGGCTTGAGCGCTACGTAGGGATGGATTTCTTCGAGGACAA
>CAZQLF010000655.1:0-1615 GCA_964594035.1 uncultured Rhodospirillaceae bacterium
GGTGTGGGTGGGACTATGCGAGGCCGGGGGATCGGGTAGATCAGCACGAGCGGATGCAGCCGGAATCCGCCGAGGCGCCACGTGCCGAACTACATGCTTTCGCCGATCGCGCCCGGCCAGGCGCCGAGCGTCAGCAGCAGCACGATCAGAAAGGAAGTGGGAATGGGCGTGCCCTCGAAGTGCGTGACCTTGCCGCTGGCGCCCGACATCTCTTCCGTGGTCACGTTGTAGCGCGCGAGACGCGACACGCCGCACGCGACGAAGTAGGCCAGAATCACGCGGTCATAGAGCCCGCGCATGCCGAATCCATAGGCGATGATCGCCCATGCCAGCCGGCTGGCGGAGAAAGTCATCCATTTCGCCAGTTCCGGATGCTGATGCACAAACTGGCCTCCCCATACCGAGGCCAGCAAGAGCGCCACGCCGAGCACCGAGGCCTCCAGCGCCCGGCCCGGCCGGATAAAGCGGAGATAGACCCCCATGAAAAGAGCGATCGGAATGGTCGCCGAGACGGTGAAGACGCCCCACGGGCTGTCCGCCAGCGCCTTCACCACCACCAGTCCGAGCACCGCCATGAGGATGATCATGATCGCCAGGATCGCCACCAGGGCGAGGAGGCCCGCGAAACTATTTAGTTCCTCCTTGACCATCTGCCCGAGCGACTTGCCATCGCGGCGGAGCGAGGCGAACAAGACCACAAAATCCTGGACCGCCCCGCCCAGCACCACGCCAATCAGGATCCAAAGGCTTCCCGGGAGGAATCCGAACTGGGCCGCCAGAACCGGCCCCACCAGCGGACCCGGGCCCGAGATCGCCGCGAAATGGTGGCCGAAGACGATCCAGCGGTTTGTCCGCACATACTCCCGGCCGTCCTCACGCACCTCGCAGGGGGTTGCACGGCGGTCATCTAATTGGAGGACTTTGGCCGCCAGCCACTTCGAATAAAATCGATAGCCAATGGCATAGGTGCAGACGGCAGCGGTCAATAGATACGCCGAATTGACCGGCTCCCCGCGGGAAAGCGCCAGGACGGCGTAACAGAAGGCGCCCGCCACCGCCACCAGGACCCACCACAACGCGCGTGCAAACTTCGGCATGGCGGCCAGTCTACGGGAAGCGTGCGGTCCCTGTCAGCAAAAGCAAAAGGCCCCGCAATGCGGGGCCTTGTCGCTCGAAATTAGCCGCCAGCCGAATTACTGGACCGAGGGTCCAGAGGAAATCAGCACAAAATCACCGCGGCGGTTCTTGCTCCACGCCGCTTCGTCATGCCCCGTCTCCAGCGGCTTGTCCTTGCCGTAGCTGGTGGTGGTGATGCGATCGGCCGAAACCCCTTGGGCAATGAGCGCTTCGCGAATGGAAAGCGCGCGCCGCTCGCCCAAAGCGCGATTGTATTCATCCGTGCCGCGCTCGTCGCAGTTGCCTTCCACGACCAAGGACTTCTCGGGATGAGCCTTCAGGTAGTCCGACACCGCCGTGACCTTGGATTTCTCGGAGGCTTTGACCGCCGACTTGTCATAGTCGAAATAGACCCGCTGGGGTTCCAAGGTCGTGGCATCCCGCTGTCCATCGAAACGGTTGATCACTGCCGTCTTGGCACCCGATCCATCGACCGGGA
>CAZQLF010000656.1:0-1600 GCA_964594035.1 uncultured Rhodospirillaceae bacterium
CAGTGATCGTCGCCGGCCTGCTGCCGATCATGTTCGGCGGCGGCACCGGCTCGGAAGTGATGCGGCGCATCGCCGCGCCGATGGTCGGCGGCATGATCACGGCGCCGGTGCTGTCGATGCTGGTGCTGCCGGTGGCCTATCTGCTGCTGCGACGGCGAACCGTGGACCGGGACCCCGGGCCGGGGCGCGCCGGAACCTGACCATGAGCCGTCTGTGGCCGGCTGCCGCCATATCGCCCCCCCTGTTTTGGGGCTTTGCCATCCGCTCGGCCCGGATGCAGGCTGAGATGCATCGGGCTACATACCGACCCGGCACGGCAGGGAGTGTTCGAATGAACCCCAACAAGGCCCTTTGGGAAAAAGGCGACTTCACCCGCATCGCCGCGAGCATGCGCGAAAGCGGCGAAGCGCTGGTCAAGGCGATCGGGATCGGCAAGGGCCTGCGGGTGCTCGACCTGGGCTGCGGCGACGGCACCACGGCCCTGCCCTCGGCGCGGCTCGGCGCGGAGGTGCTGGGCGTCGACATCGCCAGCAATCTGGTCGAGGCCGGCAACCGGCGGGCGAAAGAGCAGGGTCTGGCCAACCTGCGCTTCCAGGAAGGCGATGCGACCAACCTGCAGGGCCTGGGCAACGGCAGCTTCGACTTCGTCGTCAGCATCTTCGGCGCGATGTTCGCGCCTAAACCATTCGACGTGGCCAAGGAGATGGTGCGCGTGACCAGACCTGGCGGCCGCATCGTCATGGGCAACTGGATTCCCAACGACCCGACGCTGGTGGCGCAGATCCTGAAGATCAGCTCCGCCTACTCCCCGCCCCCGCCCGAAGGCTTCGTCAGCCCGATGACCTGGGGCATCGAAGCCCACGTGATCGAGCGGTTTGCCGGCGCGGGGGTTCCTGCCGAAAAGGTTTCGTTCCTGCGCGACACCTATACCTTCAACTATCCGGGCCCGCCGGCGGAGTTCGTCGCCGCCTTCCGGCAGTACTACGGGCCGACCATGAACGCGTTCGAGGCCGCGGAAAAGAATGGCCGGGCGGCGGAGCTGCAGCAGGAGCTGGAGGCCCTCTTCACCCGCCAGAACCGCAGCCCCAACGCCACGTCCATTCCGGCCACCTTCCTGCGCGTGACCGTGGCCGTTTGAAGGGAAGCCGCCGGCCGCGGCTCAATACATGGCGTGCTCGCGCAGCAGCGCGAGCAGCGCGGCGATCTGGAATGCCACGGCCGTCGCCATCGCAATGCACTCGAACCAGGACACCAGCCGGGTTCGCATCAGTGCGTCTCTGTTCATAAGCTGCCCTCAAGTAGGCCGCATGGCTGGCGGCATGCCGGTGGCGGACCTCGGTGTCCTGGCGGGGGCGGCTCTGCCCAGTGGCTCGCCCTATAAGGCAGCAAGCGACATGCCAGCAGATCGTTCGCACATCACGGGAATAAGACACAAACCTGGCACGGTGCTTGCTGGATTGATTCCAGTGCGCATCTAAGGCGCACGTTCCACAAGTGGATCGGGCAAAGGGGCCCGGTCCTGCGGACCGGGACGGCCACCTTCATGGCAGAGCCGCCAGCCACGTGGACGCTTCTTTTTTCACCACCCAAAACCCAGGGG
>CAZQLF010000657.1:0-1600 GCA_964594035.1 uncultured Rhodospirillaceae bacterium
TCGGTTCGGCCTCGAACGCTGACCCTACTCGGATCGGACCGCGGTAGCGCCGGTGTGACCCCGTTTGGGGTTTGTAGAGACTGTCGCAGGCCAGACAGCGCAAAGGCGTGATGGCCGGCTATGGCCTGAACCTCGGCCACCGCCAACTGTGCGCCTGGGAGGGGCAAGGCGTCATTGCGCCACAGTTCCACCGCTCGATGGCCATGCAAAAGCGCTTGCTCGGGCTGCCCGGCATAGGCGTAGGCCAGCGCCAGGACGCTCGGGTAATCGTTCTCGTCAATCCGATCAGCCAAAGGTTGGAGCAGGGCCACCAGCCGCTGCGCGGTGGCCCGCGATGCCGCCCTGTCTCCGGAGGCATATTGCGCCTCCGCGAGATAAAACATCAAAGGAGCAGCCCAGTTCGGTTCGCCGTCGGGGAGGTGCGCCAGCAACGGCTGGCATTCAGTGATTGCTGCGTCGTACCGACGCTCGAGCAGCCGCTGATAAACACGCTGGCTGGCGATCACCATGTCCTCACCAGCTTCCGGGATGGCCTCGAGAGTTGCGTTGGCCTCCTGCAAGCTTCCCTCGTATTGATAGGTTGCAGCTAAGTATGCGACGGCGAAGCTTTGCCCCGGCGAGATCTGTAGGCTGCGCTTCAACCAGCCGCGTGCCTCCTCCAGTCGATGCAGGGGCGCCAGCATCTCACCGGCCACGGTGACCATCATGTTTGCATTGCGCGGATCCAGGTCCAAGGCATGAGTGGCGTGTGCCACTGCTTCATCCCAGTGACCTAATCGTCGCTCTACCAGCGCCATTGACCACCAGGCTTTTGCAGAATTGGGCAGGCTCTTCGCTGCCGCCTCGAAGGCCTGTAGCGCCCTAGGGTAGTCCCGCAGAACGCGACAACTATAGTAGCCCTGTGCCAGCTGTGCTTCGCCGGCTGCAGGAGCCAGGCGAGCGGCTGCGTCAGTAGCCTCGCGAATCGAGTCAGCCGTGTAGCGTGTGTTCTCGACACCGTTGCTGTAGAGATAGCTGCGTTGTTCGGCGAGTTTGGCCCAGGCCAGCATGAAGCCGGGATCCAGGCTGATCGCCTGTGCGTATGCGGCTTCCGCCTTGCGCTCCGCGTCGAAATCCATGCTGCTGTCGCTCAGCGTCAGCCCGCGCAAGTAGGCTTCGTAGGCTTCCGTATTGGCGGTTGGCCGTTGCGCGAGGGTCTGCTGTTCCGCTCCGCTCAATCGGGCATTTAACGCCTGCGCGATAGTACCCGCACCCTCTCCTTCGACCGCAAAGATGTCTTCCAGCTTGCGGTCGTAACTCTCCGCCCACAGATGCTCATCGGTCGCGGCACGGATCAGCTGCACGTTGATGTGCACCGCGTCTCCGGCCTTTTGCACACTACCCTCAAGGATGTTGGCCACTCCAAGCTGGCGGGCGAACCGGAGCCGCAGGAGCACTGGCTGCCGCGCCTGGCAGCCGGCGAGGTGCTCTGCGCCTACGCTCTGACCGAGGCGGGATCGGGCTCCGACTCGGCGGCGATGCGCACGACGGCGCGCCGCGACGGCGACGGCTGGGTGCTCGACGGCTCGAAGCGGTTCATCACCAACGCCGGTGTCGCCGG
>CAZQLF010000658.1:0-1587 GCA_964594035.1 uncultured Rhodospirillaceae bacterium
GATCGGCGCCCGCCACGGGCCGTTGGTCGACACATACCCGCCGCCGTCCTGGAAAACCATCAGGGCCGCTGGCTTGGCGCCGGTGTACTGCTTGGGAACATAGATCCAATAGTCCCGGACGGTGCCCGGGAAGACGCCGTTGGCGGCGGCCACGAAGGTTTGCTTCGTCACGGAGCCGTGAGGCACACCTGGATTCCACTGCGAATCCGGGCCCAGCACGTAGTCACCATCCTGGGCTTGCAGCGCGCTCACGCCGGCGGCTGCCGCCAGCGCCGCCAAGAGGCCGCCATCGAATCGAATTTTCATGGGGGGAATGGGAATAATTCCTGCAAACGGTTGGGGGGAGAAATCTAGGCGCCGATCTGGGCCTGGATGGCTTCGGCGATTAGCCGCGACCAGCGCTCAAGGACACTGTGGTCCGGCCCTTCGATCAGCAAACGCGCTTTCGGTTCGGTGCCCGAATAGCGCAGCAGCACCCGCCCGCCCGCCGGTTTGACCTCTCCTTCCGCTTTCTTCACGAGCTCGGTCACGCCGTTCAGTTCGTCAAACGGGGTTTTCGTGCGGACCCGAACGTTCGTGACCAGCTGGGGATAGCGCTTCCAGCAGCGCGCCAGCCGGGAGAGCGGCGTGCCATTGGTCTTCATGTTCGAGAGAATTTGCAGCGCCGCAACCAAGCCGTCCCCGGTGGTGCTGTGATCGCGGAAGATAAGATGCCCGCTCTGCTCGCCGCCGAAATTGAGGTCGTCGGCCAGCATCCGGTCGATCACGTGCTTGTCCCCGACCGGGGTCTGGATGACATGCCCTCCCGCCGCCTCGAAGGCCGCCGTGAGGCCGGCGTTGCTCATCACCGTGGCCACCAGCGTTTTCTTCGCCAGCGTGCCTTCCCGCAGCATCTGCAGGCCGGAAATGGCCATGATGTCGTCGCCATCGATGAGGTTGCCGTGCTCATCGCACATAATTACCCGGTCGGCGTCGCCGTCGTGGGCGATGCCCAGATCCGCCCGGTACTCGAGCACCTTGGTGCAGAGGCTCTGGGGATGCATCGAGCCGCAATCGCGATTGATATTCGTGCCGTTCGGCTGGATGCCGAACGAGAACACCTCGGCCCCCAGCTCCTGGAGGACGGCCGGTGTCGTCTTATAGCCGGCGCCATGCGCGCAATCGACCACGATCCTCATGCGCTCCAGGGTGAGCCCGCGGGGCACCGCCGTCTTGGCATGCTCCACGTAGCGCCCCACCGCATCGTCGACACGCACCGCCTTGCCGACCTCGGAGGCCGTGGGCCGTATCGTTTCGATTGCCCCGCTGAAAACGAGCTCCTCAATCTGGTTTTCGGTGGCGTCGTCCAGCTTATAGCCGTCCGGCCCGAAGAATTTGATCCCGTTGTCGTCGTAGGGATTGTGCGACGCCGTAATGACGATGCCAGCATCAGCGCGCAGGGACCGGGTGACATAAGCAACCCCGGGCGACGGCAGCGGCCCAATGAACACGACGTCCACGCCCATCGACAGACCACCCGACGACAAGGCGTTTTCGAGCTTATAACCCCAGACCCGGGTTTCTTTACCGAGGACGATCCGGTGCCTG
>CAZQLF010000659.1:0-1586 GCA_964594035.1 uncultured Rhodospirillaceae bacterium
GGAAACGCCGGCAAACCATTCCGGCCGCAGTCCGTCGGCATCGTCGATCAGATAGGCCGGCCGGCCCAGCTCGCCGCCGATTTCCTTCAGCCGGTTGGAGTTGGAGCTGTTCTTCGATCCCACCACCAGGATCACGTCCACCAGCTGCGCCAGCTCATGCACCGCGGTCTGCCGGTTCTGCGTGGCGTAGCAGATATCGCGCACGTCCGGCCCGACAATGGCCGGAAAACGCGCCTTCAAGGCCTGGATGATGCCGCGCGTATCGTCCACCGACAGGGTGGTCTGGGTGATGTAGGCGAGCTTGCCCGGATCGGCGACATCCAGGCCGGCGACATCCTCCACCGTCTGCACGAGATGCACCTTGCCCGGCACCTGGCCGATGGTGCCTTCCACCTCGGCATGGCCGGCATGGCCCACCAGCACGATCTCCCGACCCTGCGCGGCATAGCGCCGGCCTTCGTTATGCACCTTGGCCACCAGCGGGCAGGTGGCGTCGATCACCGGCAGATCGCGCAGCTTCGCCTGTTCCTCGACGCTCTTGGCCACGCCGTGGGCGGAAAACACCGTCATCGCCCCGGCGGGCACCTCGTCCAGCTCGTTCACGAACACCGCGCCGCGCTGGCGGAGGTCTTCCACCACATGGCGGTTATGAACGATCTCGTGGCGCACATAGATCGGGGGGCCGTATTTCTTAAGCGCCCGCTCGACGATCTCGATCGCACGTTCGACGCCAGCACAGAAACCCCTGGGTTGGGCCAGGACGACACGCAACATCGGCAGCTCCCTGTTCTGGCGCCGCAATACCGCAAGCGGGCGCGTTATCCAACCGGGAAGCTCGGCTTTCATGGCAGGCCCCGACTTTCAGCGTAGCGATGGGTTTTGATATGGGAACCCATGGGCTGGGTTGCAGCGATTTTTGCCGGGGCAGCGCTGATCGGGCTGGCACAGTCGCTGGCCGGCTGGCTGCTGCTGCGCCGCTTCCTGGCCCAACCCGCGCCCCCGGCCGGGGAAACCCCGCCGGTCTCCGTGCTGAAACCCCTGTGCGGCGATGAACTGCTGCTCGAACCCGCCCTGGCCAGCCTGTGCGAGCAGGACTACCCGGCATTGCAGATCGTCTTCGGCGTGCAGGACCCGGCCGACCCCGCCATCGCCGTGGTCGAGCGGCTGCGTGCCCGCTTCCCGGCCCGCGATATCGCCCTGGTGGTGGACGCCACCCCGCACGGCGCCAATCGCAAGATCGCGAACCTGATCAACATGTTGCCTGCGGCGAAGCACGATGTGCTGGTGATTGCCGATTCGGACATCCACGCCCCATCCGGCTATCTGCAGGCCATCGCCGCCACCCTGACCCGGCCCGGCGTGGGCCTGGCGACCACCCTCTATGCCGGCCTGCCCGCCATCCGTGGGCTGCCCGGCCGGCTCGGCGCCGCCTGGATCAACCACAGCTTTCTTCCCGGCGCCCTGCTTGCCCGCGCCATGGGCCGGCAGGACCGCCTGGGCGCGACAATGGCGCTGCGCCCCGAGACCCTGGCCCGCCTCGGCGGGCGGGCCGGCCCGTACGACCCACCCCCCCACGCCCAACACCC
>CAZQLF010000660.1:0-1127 GCA_964594035.1 uncultured Rhodospirillaceae bacterium
GAGGCCGGTTGACACCGCCGTCACTTTGGCGTTGATCTGTTCGGCCGCGGCGGCCACCGAATTGGCCTGGCGCGCGGCGGCGCCGGCAAAGCCGCTCATTTCATCGCTGGCACCGATAAGCTCGTCCGAGGCGGTAGCGATGATATTGGCCGACTTCTTGATGCGCTCTTGCAGATAGGCCTTCTCGGTGACGATTTCCCAAGTCAGCATGGGTCCCAGAAAATGGCCCTCGGCATCGCGAATGGCGCTGGCCTGCATATCAATTTTTTCCGGCCCCAGATCGATGACGGTGCGATAGGGCAGGCGCTCTGGATCGGCCAGTGTGGCGAGCGGTTTGTCGGCGGCACGGCGCAGCAGCCCCTCGATGCCGCTGCCCAGCACGCTGTCCGCCTTGACGCGGGTATAGCGTTCGACCCTGCCGACGGTCTGGACCGCCGCCGGATTCATATACACGACCTTGAGATCACGGTCGCACAGAAAGACATTGATGGGCATCTGTTCGAGCATCGCCGTCAGACGCAGGATCTCGCTCTGTTGCCGCAGCTCGGCGGTGGCTTCTTCCCAGCACACACTATAGCCCAGCAGCTCACGATCCCGGTTGTAGATACCATTGATGCGCGTACGCAGGGTCACGCCGCCAAAAGTGAAGTCGGCTGAATGCGGCAGCTTGCCCGGTTCATGCAGAATGCTTTCGACCCGCTTGGGGTCGCGGTGGAAGCGATGAATATGACCGTTGAGAATCTGCTTGATGTCCATCGCAAAGGACTGCTGGAAGGGTTCAGCAATGCTGCGCAGGGTTTCCTCCGCACTGGGGCTGACGTAGATGATTTCCAACTCGGGATTGGCGATAAAGACATTCGTTTGCAGGCTGTCCATCGCCGCGCGCAGACCCTCCACATGGCTGAGCAGGCTGGCGTTGGCTGCCTGCCCCGGCAGGGCAGCCTGAACAGCCTTGATCACCTCATCGACCAGCACAGTCTTCACCTTCATCGTTTTCAGTACCGCTAGCAGGTGAGTCACGAGGGCCACCGCCACCGCGGCAAGAAGGGCAAACTGGTCACGCGTTGCACGAACGGCGGCGCAGTCCGGACGGCCCGTCGGCGCTCGAGGCGAGGTCGGGAGCTGAT
>CAZQLF010000660.1:1137-1573 GCA_964594035.1 uncultured Rhodospirillaceae bacterium
GCCAGCGCGGCACGAGAGGCAAGCAGTTCACGCGTGGCAGAAAAGTCGGCGCCGTCCGGACCGCCCAACGCCAGCGTCAGCAAGGCATCGAGCTCGGACGTCCTCATCATCAGAGGGGCCAGCTCGCCAGTCCCACGCTGGCTGGCCTTAAGGCCATCGACCATCGCCGTCACCGCGCGCGCGCCGCCTACACGATCAAACAGCGTCTCGCTCGCGGGCGGATTTATTGCGGTATTCAAAATGCTGCCTCCACGCCCATCCATTCCAGAAACTCCGGCTTCCCTTGCCACTGGTGACCACCGCCCTACCCTGGCCTGAAATCAGGCGGCAATTCAAAAGCCTAGCACCCAGGTGCATTTACCGGACCCGACCCCGACCAGACGATGCAAGAAAGCTTATAAAAGCTATCGCCCCAATAAGGCACACGGGTTCCATC
>CAZQLF010000661.1:0-1568 GCA_964594035.1 uncultured Rhodospirillaceae bacterium
AGGAGGCTTGCCCAGTGGATGCCATCGTCGAAGGACCCAATTTCGAGTTCGCAACCGAAACCCATGAGGAGCTGCTGTACGACAAGGCCAAGCTGCTCGCCAACGGGGATCGCTGGGAGAGCGAGATCGCCGCCAACATGGCGGCCGATGCGCCCTACCGGTAACGAGCCATGATCATCCAGGCCCTCGCATTCTATATCTTTGCCGGCATCGCCGTGGCCTCTGGCGTCATGGTGATCTCGGCGCGCAATCCCGTGCACTCGGTTTTGTTCCTGATCCTGGCGTTTTTCAACGCGGCTGGCCTCTTCGTGCTGATGGGGGCCGAGTTTCTGGCGATGATCCTGGTCGTCGTCTATGTCGGCGCCGTCGCGGTGCTGTTCCTGTTCGTCGTCATGATGCTGGACATCAACTTCACCGAGCTGCGCAAGGGTGCGCTGACGTATCTGCCCATCGGATTGCTGGTGGGCATCATCCTGCTGGTGGAACTGGCGCTGATCTTCGGTGCCTGGGTCGTCTCGCCCGGTGCCGCCGGCGCGGCTCTCGCGCCCACGCCCGCCGCCGACCAGGTGACCAACACCCACGCGCTCGGCCTGGTGATCTACACCAATTACGTGTACCTGTTCCAGGTCGCGGGACTGGTGCTGCTGATCGCCATGATCGGCGCGATCGTGCTGACCCACCGCCAGCGCAGCGGCGTGCGCAAGCAATCCATCGGCCGGCAGACCGAGCGGCGGCGTGGCGATGCCGTCGAGGTCAAACATGTAGCGACCGGCAGCGGGGTGCGCCCATGACCATCGGCCTTGCCCATTACCTGACCGTCGCGGCGATCCTGTTCACGCTGGGGATCTTCGGCATCTTCCTGAACCGCAAGAACGTCATCGTCATCCTGATGTCGATCGAGCTGATGCTGCTGGCGGTGAACATCAACCTCGTCGCCTTTTCGACCCAGCTGCACGACCTGGTGGGACAGGTCTTCGCGCTGTTCGTGCTGACCGTGGCGGCGGCGGAAGCGGCCATTGGCCTCGCCATCCTCGTCGTCTATTTCCGCAATCGCGGCTCCATCGCCGTGGAAGACATCAACATGATGAAGGGCTGAGCAAGCGCGATGGATGTCGCAATCGTCTTCCTGCCGCTGATCGCGGCTGCCATTGCGGGGCTGTTCGGCCGCTTCGTGGGCGCCAAGGGCGCCCAGGGCGTGACGTGCCTGGCCATGCTCGCCTCCCTGGTGATGGCGAGCTATGCCTTCGTCGACGTGGCCATGCATGGCCATGTGCGTTCGACGGAGCTGCTGACCTGGTTTCGCACCGGCAATTTCGAAGCGCATTGGGCCTTGCAGGTCGACCAGCTGACCGCCGTCATGCTGGTCGTGGTGACCGGCGTCTCGGCCATGGTGCATGTCTATTCCATCGGCTACATGCATGGCGATCCCGGCATCCCGCGCTTCTTCAGCTATTTGAGCCTCTTCACCTTCTCGATGCTGATGCTGGTGACGGCGAACAACTTCCTGCAGCTCTTCTTCGGCTGGGAAGGGGTGGGCCTGGCGTCGTACCTGCTGATCGGCTTCTGGT
>CAZQLF010000662.1:0-1553 GCA_964594035.1 uncultured Rhodospirillaceae bacterium
GGCGCTGTAACCAAACGGGCTGGGGCAGCTTGGGTGGGTCAGAGGCTGAAAGTTGGTGACAGTGGCGTAGCGACGGCCCGGTAACGCCTGTACGCGTTGCAGCACCTGATCGTAAAACGTCTTGCGCGCGGCAGGCTCGCGATACTTGGGGAACGGCAAAACCGTTCGCAAGGTGAGCACGTTCTGTGCGCGGTAGCCGGGATCGGAGTGGCGCAGATGCGCGAAGGTCTGGATCATGAGTGCGGCGGCGATCACCAGCACGATGGCCACGGCGACTTCGGCAACTACCAGTCCCGCGCGCAACCGATGCGTGCCGGCCGCCGTCCCTGCGCGGCCTCCCTGTTTCAGGCCTTCATTGAGGTCTAATCGCGATGCCTGAAGAGCCGGCACCGCGCCAAATAGAAGGCCGGTCGCGAGCGAGAGCAGAAAGGTGAATGCAAGAACCCGAAAATCCAGTTGCAAAACCGCCGACTGCGAGACGCCGCCCGGAATCAGCTTCGACAGAAAGTCAAAGGTCCACACCGATAGCAGAACGCCCACCAGGCCGCCAGCCAGGGACAGCAGCAGACTTTCCGTCAGGAACTGGCGGGCCATGCGGAGTCGGCCGGCGCCGAGCGCGGTGCGCACGGCGACCTCGCGCTGCCGGCCTGTGGCCCGCGCCAGCAGCAGGTTCGCCAGATTGGCGCAAGCGATCAGCAGCACGCAGGCGACGGCGATCAGCAGGATCAGGAATGGCAGACGCGTGTCTCCCACCAGCACGTCTTTCAAAGGAACCACCACGGCGCCGACGTTGGCATTGGAGACCGGGTACTCGGCCGCCATCTGCCGCGCGATGCGCTGCATTTCGCTCTGCGCCTGTGGCAGCGTCACGCCAGGTTTGAGGCGCGCAAATACATTCAGAAAATGGTTGTCGCGATTGGCCAGAGAGCGCGTGGAGAAGGCGGCCGGCGCCCACACGTCATTGTCACTGTTCTGGACGCCCAACTGAAACCCGCGTGGCATGATGCCGGTCACAACGTATTCCTGACCGTTCAGGCGGATGGTGTTTCCCACCAGGTCGGGAGCCGCGCCGAAGCGGCGCTGCCACAACTCGTGGCTCAAAATGGCCACGCGCGGTGCACCCGGCTGGTCCTCGTCGGGCAGAAACAGGCGGCCGCGCTCCGGTTTTACTCCCAACAGAGGGAACAGATTGGCGGTGACCATCATGGCGTTGAGATGCTCCGGATCGCCTGTGGTTACCAGATTGAAATCGCGTGTGTAGAGCGCCGCGATATCGGTGAAGACGCCGTTGCGCCGCTTCCATTCACTGTAGTTTCCGGCCGCTGGAGTGTTATGTGGAAAGCCGATGGACGACAAATCTTCCCACACGGCGACCAGCCGCTCCGGCTCGGAAAACGGCAGCGGTTTGAGCAACACGGCATTCACCAGACTGAAGATCGCGGTGTTGGCCCCAATCCCCAATGCCAGCGCGGCTACGGCAATCACAGTGAAGCCGGGCGCCTTCAGGAGCATGCGCGCTCCGAAGCGCAGGTCCTGCGTCAGGGTCCGCATCT
>CAZQLF010000663.1:0-1553 GCA_964594035.1 uncultured Rhodospirillaceae bacterium
AACCTGCTGAAGCAGATCAAGCCGTTCTCGCCCACCTTCCACCTCGGCCAGCAGGTGCAGGAGGTGAAGAAGCAGGATGACGGCACGTTCCGCATCGTCACCTCCACCGGCACCGAGTTCCAGACCAAGGCGGTGATCATCGCCGGTGGCGTCGGCGCGTTCCAGCCGGTGCTGTTGCGCCTGGAAGGCATCGAGAAGTACGACGACAAGCAGCTGTTCTATCGCGTCAAGGATCCGACCCTGCACCACGGCAAGAAGGTGGTCGTCTGCGGCGGCGGCGACTCGGCGCTGGACTGGGCGCTCAACCTGGTCGGCAAGGCCGCCTCGGTGACCCTGGTGCACCGCTCGGCGGCGTTCAAGGCCGCCCCGGCCTCGGTCAGCAGGTTCAAGGAACTGTGCGATGCCGGGCAGGCCAAAATGATCCTCGGCACCGCCCTGGGCTATGGCGAGACTGACGGGCGCCTGACTTCGCTCAACGTCACCGGCATCGACCAGGCCAAGCACGTGCTCGAGGCCGACCACATCCTGGCCTTCTACGGCCTCAGCCCCAAGCTCGGCCCGATCGCCGAATGGGGCCTGACCCTGAACAAGCACCAGATCGAGGTCGACACCGAGAAGTTCCAGACCTCGACCCCGGGCATCTACGCGGTGGGCGACATCAACTACTACCCCGGCAAGAAAAAGCTGATCCTGTCCGGCTTCCACGAAGGCGCGCTTGCCGCCTTCGCCATCAAGCACCAGCTTTTCCCGAACGAGAAAGTGCACCTGCAGTACACCACCACCAGTCCGTCGGTGCACAAGAAACTTGGCGTCCCCGACTGAGGTCTAAGCGGGGCAATTCGGCTGCTGGTGCGGCTTTGCGCCGCACTGGCAGGCGACCTGCGGCATAATCCAGGTGTCGGGTCCCCCGAAAAGCCCGTCGCCAACGACCATGGAGGCATGTCCGATGAAGCCGAGCAACCGCATTGCCCTGATGTTTTCCCTGAGTGCTGCCTTGTTCTGCGCCTCGGCACTGGCCCAGGACCCTTCCGCCCCGGCCACCCTGGACCAGGCCGCAGGGCCGTCCGCCAAGCCGGCCATGCACCACCACCACAAAGCCAAAGCGATCCACGGCGTCAAGTACGACACCTGCCTGAAGGAAAAAATGGCTGTGGCCCAGGCCTACTGCAGCGCCCACTCGACCGACTGCACGGCCGAGAAGGATGGCGCCGCCAAGCAGTGCCGCAGCGAGGCCCGCGGCGAAAGACAGAAGGGCTGAAACAGCACCGTTGAACAAAAGCGCCGCCTTGTCAGGGCGGCGTTTTTGTTGCGGCGAGGTTCCGCTCAGGTCACCACGTCCGGTGCCTTGCGCCCGGTCAGTTCGGCGATGCGCGTGACCTGCTCGGCCACACCGGCCAGCCCGGCGAGGGCCTCGCTGGTGTCCCAGTTCAACGCGCTCTCGGCCTTCTCGCAGCGCTCCAGATAGAGGCGCAGGGTCGCGCCATCGGTGCCGGTGCCCGACAGGCGCAGCACGATGCGCGCGGCGTCGCCGAACACCACGCGCAGGCCCTGGT
>CAZQLF010000664.1:0-1552 GCA_964594035.1 uncultured Rhodospirillaceae bacterium
CTCCCCATTATAACCGCGGGTTTCCAGGCATATTCCGCACCGCCCCAGCTAAGCACCGAAAGGCAGGCCGTGATGAGCGCGGTCAGCAACGCAGCGCCGGCGAAATCGATCTTCGGTTCCCCGTGCGCGATCCTTAGCAGTTTCAGTGGCCGGCTGCACAAAATGAGCGCCCCGATGCCGAGCGGCAGATTGATCCAGAAGATCCAGTGCCAGGAGAGATAATCGGTGATCCAGCCACCCAGGATGGGACCGAAGATGCTGGCGGCACCCCAGCTTCCCGCCATGTAGCCCTGATAGCGGCCACGCTCGCGCGGGGCGACGATATCGGCAACCACGGTCTGGGAGATGGCAACCAGCCCGCCGCCGCCAATGCCCTGTATCGCTCGGAAGAGAATCAAGACCGTGAGCGACTGCGGCAGTGCGAGGAGGAGGGAAGTGCCCGCGAACAGCACGATGGCGATCATCAGCATCGTCCGCCGGCCATAGATGTCCGAAAGCTTGGCGTAGATCGGCATCGAGGCCGTCGCGGTGATCAGATAGGCCGAGACGATCCAGGAAAGATGACCGAAGCCATGTAGGTCCGCGGCAATGGCTGGCACCGCGGGAACCACCACAGTGATGTCCAGCGCCGACAGCACGATGCAGAGCGCAATGCCGATAAGGACGCTGACGATCTGCTGATGCGTGAAGTTGGGAAGGCCGTCGGATGGCCGCTCAACGCTGAGCGAAGAGGCACTCATGCTTGTCCAATCGTTGTTCTGATCAGCCCCCGGGTACTTCGGCTGGTGCGGGCATCGGGCCGGGTGCGAGCATGACGATGGCAAGCCCCGCCATGACGATGGCACCGCCGACAATTTCGGGCATGGTGAGCTTTTCGCCCAGCATGATCACCCCGGTTATAACGCCGACCACCGGCATCAGCAGCGAGATGGGCGTCACTTGGTCGACGCGGTAGCGCCGCAGCAGGCTGTACCAGATCGTATAGGCGAGCACGAAACCGCAGAGAGCGAAGGCCGCAAAACGCGCCCAGTCTGCCGGCGAGGCGCTCACCGCCGCATTCCACTGGCCGCTCTCCAGGATGGCCGAGGCCAGAATCATCTGCGGCAGGGCGAAGATGGAAATGGCCGCCGTCAGCGTCGTGCCGTCATCGCGGCTGAAACGCCGCGCCCCGGCCTGACCCAGCGCCCAGACCGCAGCGCCGGCTAGCATCAACATGGCTGGCACCCATGAGGATGCCTTATCAGGTGCGCCGACGATGACGAGGATACCGGCAAAAGAGACCGCTATCCCGACGAGGCGCACGATCGTCGGCTTCTCGCCGGCCATGGGCCAGGCGAAAAGCACCGAGAACGGCACGCTGGACTGCAGCAACAGCACGGCGGTGGAGGCGGGCAGGCCAGCGAGGCCATAAAAGATGAGCCCTGCCTGCAAGGTGGCAATGAAAACGACCAGCACATTCATCGTCAGAACCGGCGTCTTTATCGATGGGATGTGCCGGCAGAGGCAGAGAGACGTTACGCAATAGGTCATCCCCATCAAGAACAGGGGGTGG
>CAZQLF010000665.1:0-1551 GCA_964594035.1 uncultured Rhodospirillaceae bacterium
CAAGCGACCGCCGAGCTGCCGGTCGATCAAAAAAGGAGTTTACCCCATCGATCCGCAAACCGGCCGCTATTTGATCTTCGTCCTCATCGGTATCGGCCTGGTTATCGTCTCTTTATGGGAGATCGCCCGGGCGCTGAAGACCGGGCGGTTGCGTTTGCGCTTCGCCTCCATCACGCGGGAGACCCATCCGGGCGTCTTCTGGTTCGACGTGGCGGCCTGCGGCGTGACGGCTGTTCTCGGTGCGCTGTTTGGTTATCATTTTTTGATGCTGGTCCTTGGCCATTCCTGACCTGTTCGTGCCGGCTTGGCCCCCCGGCTTGCCCGGCCTTGTCCGGCGTGACATAAGACCGGCCTGAAACTGAGGAAGACCCATGCAGAAATTCACCACCTTGCGCGGGGTTGCCGCTCCCATGCCGATGATCAATGTCGATACCGACATGATCATTCCCAAGCAGTATCTGAAGACCATCAAGCGCACCGGCCTCGGCAAGAACCTGTTCGACGAGATGCGCTATGAGATGGACGGCAGGGAGAAGCCGGACTTCGTGCTCAACAAGCCCGCTTATCGCAAGGCCCAGATCCTGGTGGCCGGCGAGAATTTCGGCTGCGGCTCCAGCCGCGAGCATGCGCCCTGGGCGCTGCTCGATTTCGGCATCCGCTGCGTCGTCGCGCCCAGCTTTGCCGACATCTTCTATAACAACTGCTTCAAGAACGGCATCCTGCCCATCACGCTGCCGCAGAGCGATGTCGATCTCCTGATGGACGATGCCAAGCGTGGATCCAACGCCATTCTTACCATCGACCTGGAAAAGCAGGTCATTACCGGTCCCGATGGCGGCCATGTGCATTTCGAGATCGATCCCTTCCGCAAGAAATGCCTTCTGGAGGGGCTCGACGATATCGGCCTCACCATGGAGCGCGCCGGCGATATCGACAGTTTCGAAAAGCGCGACCGCCAGGCCCGTCCCTGGATGTACGCCTGATCCTTCGCTCCGTCGTTTCTCGTACTTCCGGAATTCATCATGGCCGCCAACAAGAACCTATTGATCCTGCCCGGTGACGGTATCGGGCCCGAAGTCATGCGCCAGGTCCGCCGCACCATCGACTGGCTCGGCAAGCGCCGCGCGGTCGGCTTCGAGGTCGAGGAAGCGCTGGTGGGCGGGGCGGCCATCGACAAGGAGGGGCTACCGGTCAGCGACGCCACCATGGCAAAGGCCATGGCAGCCGATGCCGTGCTGCTGGGCGCCGTCGGCGGCCCGAAATGGGACAGCGTGCCTTTCGCCAAAAAGCCGGAGCGTGGCCTGCTCCGCCTGCGCAAGGATATGGAGCTGTTCGCCAATCTGCGCCCCGCCTTCGTCTTCAACGCGCTGGCCGAAGCCTCAACCCTGAAGGACGAGGTGGTGCGCGGCCTCGATCTGATGTTCACACGCGAGCTCACCGGCGGGGTCTATTTCGGCGAACCGCGCGGCATCACCACGCTGCCGGACGGTACCCGCCGCGGCATCAATACCCAGGTCTATACGACGCCGGAGATCATCCGCGTCGGCCGGG
>CAZQLF010000666.1:0-1543 GCA_964594035.1 uncultured Rhodospirillaceae bacterium
GCGGCACCGGGGCCAGAAGTCTCGTACCAGCCAGATCCGGCCCGGCGCGTTGGGCCAGTTGGGCACCATGCCGACGAACAGCGCCGCCGGCGCGGCGGATGGCGGCAGTGGTTCCTGCCGGGGCGCCGTGTTGGGCAGCACGGCGATACGGCCCTTCCTGCTCGTCCGGCGCAGGAAACCGGCATCGGCTTGCGAACAAACCAGCGCGATGGTGGAACCGGCGAGAGCTTCGGATTCCAGCTGCTTGGTCAGCCACGCGGCGAACAGACGGCCCGGCCGCTCTCGCCACGGCCCCGCATGGGCTTCGCGCTGCATACGCACATGTTCGACGTCGTCCAGGTCGACCACGATGGGGCACCTGCCCGCTTGGCTGCGTACCGCCGGCAGGATCGCGCCCATGCGGTGGGCAAAAATCAAATCGGGTTTGCCGCGTTCCGCAATCTCGGTGATCGTGCGCATGGTTGAAACATTGCGGCCCTCGATCAGTCTCGCCAACGGGCCGAACCAGCGCTCAAGCCAGGCCGGCAGCAGGATCCGCAGATGGCCGAGCTGGCAGGTGAAGCGCGAGAAGACCAGATGGATTTCTCCGCGCAAGCCCCAGACCTCCCGCAGGGCTGCGAGATTGGCCTTGCCTTGCTCCGTCCAGGCGGCGGGATGCCAGGGCCAGAGGAAAATCACGTCGAGGTCGCCGATGGTTTGCAGGGTTTCGGCATGCCGGCGCAGGCGCTGGAACGCCCCATGGACACTGACCGCGACATCCTGCGGCAGGTAGTCGCTCACCAACAGGATACGTGGCGACCTGCCGGGCCGTACGTGAACGACTGTCGAGGGGAGGCTGGGTTCGCCCGTGCGCATCGCGGTCAATGCAATCTCTCAGGATCGCCCGCCCGCGGCAAGACCGCGGCAAGAAGAACGGGTTTGCCCTCGCACTGGCGCAGCGCGGGCGCGAACGATAGTCTCTTGCCATGAGCGGCGAGTCACGCCCGGACCGCTATCGCCTGGCCGTCCTGATCGATGCGGACAATGCGTCTGCGCGCATTGCCGATGGTCTGTTCGAGGAAATCGCCAAGCTGGGCGAGGCCAGCGTGCGGCGCATCTATGGCGATTTCGCCAGCTCGCGTCTCAAGGCCTGGTCCGACATCCTGGCCAAGCATGCCATCATCCCCCAGCAGAACTTCGCCTATACCTCTGGCAAGAACGCGTCCGACATCGCCCTCGTGATCGATGCCATGGATCTGATGCATAGCGGCCGGTTCGACGGCTTCTGCCTGGTTTCCTCCGACAGCGATTTCACCCGCCTTGCCGCACGTATCCGCGAACAGGGAATCGATGTCTATGGCTTTGGCGAGCAGAAGACGCCGGAGAGCTTCCGCCAGGCCTGCCGGCGCTTCTTCTTCACCGAAAATCTTCTGCCCGAGGCCGCCGTCGCCGGTCTCGACCGCGAGCCGGTGAAGAGGTCGCTGCAGCCACCCAGCGCCGCCGTGCCGCTGCTGCGCAAGGTGATCGACCAGATGGAAGGCGATGACGGCTGGGTCAATCTGGG
>CAZQLF010000667.1:0-1525 GCA_964594035.1 uncultured Rhodospirillaceae bacterium
GTCGACTGGTACATGGACAAGAAGATCCAGATCGATCCGATGATCACCCATCAGATGCCGCTGAAGGACATCAACAAGGCCTTCGACCTGATGCATGAAGGCAAGTCGATCCGCAGCGTGGTGAATTTCTGACAGGCGAGGGGCGAAAGCCCCTCACCTCTTACCCCCAATGGTTCACCTACCCGCGTCGCGGAAGCCACGGCACGGATTCTGGCCGCAGGGGAAACTTAGCCTACGTCCTGCGGTGCGAAGGTCACCCGTGCGGTGATGCGGGTATCCGGACGAAGTACCAGCATGCCGGTATCGTTGCGCTGATGCGCCAGGTTGAAGGCGTCGGTCGTGTTGCTGACCGGTTCTGCGCAGAAATAGCTTTCGCCCGGTGGAATATAGACAACCAACACACCGAATGGCGCGGAGGCGCTCATGGCAAGGCGCGTAGCGTTCTCTGGCCACTCGATGACGGCGTGGCCATCCCAGCCAGTGAAGGCATTATCCATGGTCTGCTCGGCAACCGGCAGTCCCTTGGCCGGATCGAGGGCTGCCGGCGGCGGCGTATGCTGAACTGGCATGACTTCGGCATCGCTCTCCCAGAATCCGCTGACCGCCGCCGTCAGCCTGCAGCGTGGCGTATGCAGGAAATAGGGATGCAGGCCAAAGCCATAGGGCATCGCTCGCTCGTCTTCATTGCGCGCTACCAGATCGATCGCCAGCCCGCCGCCGGCAAGCTGAAAGCGTTGCTCCATCACATAGTCGAAGGGCCATTCATCGGCGGCATGGGTCAGCCTCAAGATGGCCATGTCGTCGGTCGCCATGGCCACATCCCAGGGCCGCTGCCACCCATGGCCGTGCTGCACGTGAGGCTCGTTGGTGTTTGCCGGCATGACAATTTCGCGGCCCTCGAAGGTGAAGCGGCCGTGGCGCACCCGGTTGGAAAAGGGCGTCAGCGGAAAACAGGCCACGGCCTCGATATCAGCCTTGGCGATGCTCGCCGGTGGCGTGGGCCGCAACAGATCGATCGACCCGTTCTTTGGATGGTTCCAGCTAAGCGCGGTTATCGATCCACCCAGCGCCGGGCAGAGATCGAGCGACAGGCCGCCGCTACGAAGTGAAACGATATCCGGCGCGCCTCTCATGGGCGCCGTGGGGCGGCGCCCAGCGATTGGGAAATTCGCGCCGCGTGGCGGGCCACGACGCGGGCCAGCGTCTCGCGCCGGCGCGCCCAGCCCCGCTGTTTCAGGCCGGTGATGCTGATGGCACCCGCTACGGCGCCCGTCCGGTCGAAAACGCAGCAGCCGATGCAGGCAACCCCTTCCGTATCCTCCTCATCATCGACCGCATAACCGCGCCGGGCGCTGAGGGCAATCTCGGCCATCAGGCTTGCGGGATCCGTGTTGGTATGTGGCGTGCGGACCGGCAGCTCGCCGCGGGTCAGGATGGCGCGGGCTTCGCTCGGCGGCAGCATGGAAAGCAGCGCCTTGCCCACGGCTGAGGAATGCGGCAGCTCGCGCCGGCCGAGTGCGGCATC
>CAZQLF010000668.1:0-1516 GCA_964594035.1 uncultured Rhodospirillaceae bacterium
TGCGCAGGATGCGGCGCATGATCTTGCCCGAGCGCGTCTTGGGCAGGCCGGGCGCGAACTGGATCACGTCGGGCCGCGCGATGGGACTGATGTGGTTCCCCACCCATTGTTTCAGCTCGGCTTCCAGAGCAGGCGACGCCGCCACACCCAGCTTCAGCGTGACATAGGCATAGATCCCCTGGCCCTTGATGTCGTGCGGGAAGCCGACGACGGCAGCCTCCGCGACTTGCAGATTGGCGACCAGCGCGGATTCCACCTCAGCAGTGCCAAGGCGATGGCCGGAGACGTTGATCACATCGTCCACCCGGCCCGTGATCCAGTAATAGCCGTCCTCGTCTCTGCGGCAGCCGTCGCCGGTGAAATACATACCGGGATAGGTGCGGAAATAGGTATCGATGAAGCGCTGATGGTCGCCATAGACCGAGCGCATCTGGCCGGGCCAGGAATCGAGGATGACGAGATTGCCGCTGCCCGGCCCATCCAACGGGGCACCGGTTTGATCGACGATGGCGGGCTGGATGCCGAAGAGCGGCTTGGTCGCCGAGCCAGGTTTCAGGGCCGTCGCGCCCGGCAGCGGCGAGATCAGGATGCCGCCGGTTTCGGTCTGCCACCAGGTGTCGACGATGGGGCAGCGCTCGTCGCCGACCACGCGGTGATACCACAGCCAGGCCTCCGGATTGATCGGTTCACCGACCGAGCCCAGCAGCCGCAAGGACGCGCGGCTGGTCTTCTTCACCGGCGCCTCGCCCTCGCGCATCAACGCGCGGATGGCAGTCGGCGCGGTATAGAAAATGTTGACCTTGTGCTTGTCGATCACCTCCCAGAAACGGGAGCTTGAGGGGTAATTGGGAATGCCCTCGAACATCAGAGTGGTGGCGCCATTGGCCAGCGGCCCATAGACGATATAGCTGTGCCCGGTCACCCAGCCGACATCAGCCGTGCACCAATAGATGTCGCCGTCGTGATAATCGAAGACATATTTGTGGGTGAAGGCGGCATAGCACAGATAGCCGGCCGATGTGTGCAGTACGCCTTTGGGTTTGCCCGTCGAACCCGATGTGTACAGGATGAAAAGCGGATCCTCCGCGCCCATCTCTTCCGGCGCGCATTGGTCGGACACTTTCGCCCCTTCTTCGTGATACCAGACATCGCGGCCGGGTTTCATCGGCTGCTCGGCGCCAGTGCGCCTCACCACGATCACGCGGCGCACATCGGGACATTGCGTCAGCGCCTGGTCGGTATTGCGTTTCAACGGCACGGTTTTGCCGCCGCGCAGGCCTTCATCGGCCGTAACGACGATCTCGCTTTGGCAGTCGAGGATGCGTCCGGCGAGGCTGTCGGGCGAGAAACCGGCGAACACGACCGAATGCACCGCGCCGACTCGCGCGCAAGCGAGCATGGCGTAGGCGGCTTCGGGAATCGTCGGCAGGTCGATCGTGACGCGAACGCCTTCGCGCGCGCCATTTGGCCTCAGCCCGTTCGCGAAACGGTCCACTTTCGGGGTGGGGCGCGCCAA
>CAZQLF010000669.1:0-1514 GCA_964594035.1 uncultured Rhodospirillaceae bacterium
CGCCGGCGCAGACCAGGGTGCCCTGCGGCAGCAGCGCCATGAAGGCCGATTCGATCACCTCGGGCAGGCCGGTGCAGTCGAAGGCGTTATGCATGCCGCCGAGTTTCCACAAGGATTTGGTGATGGCATCACGGCTGCTGTTGAGCACATGCGTGGCGCCCAGCTCGGTGGCGAGCTCCAGGCGGCTGTCATTGATATCCACCGCGACGATGGTGCGGCAGCCGGCAATTTTCGCGGCCATGACGGCGGCAAGACCGACACTGCCGCAGCCGAAAATGGCAATGCTGGAGCCGGGCTTGGCTTCAAGCGCGAGCATGACGGAGGCCATTCCGGTCTGCACGCCGCAGGCCAGCGGCGCCATCAGCGCATGTGGCAGATCCTCGCCCAGTTTCACCATATTATTGGTGCGGGCCACGGCATGCGTGGCAAACGAGGACTGCGCGAAATAGTGGCCGGTAATGGGCTGGCCCTGGTACTGGATGGGCGTGCTGCCATCGAGACGGCGGCCGAGCAGGTTGAGGTCCTTGAGGTGATGGCAGTAAGCCGGCGCGCCGTGCGTGCAGGTCGGGCAGCTACCGCAGGCACCAAAGCTCATCAACACATGGTCACCCACCGCAAAGTCACTGACGCCCTCGCCCAGCGCCATGATCACGCCCGTGCCTTCGTGCCCGAGCACGGCGGGCAGCGGCGTGCCCATGCCGTGGTCCTTGGCGGCGAGGTCGGTGTGGCAGATGCCGCAGGCCTTGATCTCAACCAGGGCCTCGCCGGGGCCGGGAGTGCCCAGCTCGCAGTCATCGATCACGAAGGGCTCGCCCGCGGTACGGGCGATGGCGGCGCGGATTTTCATGGCAAATAACCCCCCTGAAAATGACTCAACAGTTTTAGCTCGGCGTGCGCGCATGAAAAAGGCTCCTTGTGGGAGCCTTTTCCGGGGCCTGCGATCAGGCCCGATCCGCGATCACTTCGGGGCCATGCGGATGGCGCCGTCGATACGAATGGTTTCGCCATTGAGGAAGGCGTTTTCCACAATGTGCACGGCCAGCTGACCGTATTCGGCCGGCACGCCGAGGCGCTTGGGGAACTGGGTCATTTCGATCAGCGGCAGCTTCACGGCATCCGGCGCGGCGTTCATCAGCGGCGTGTTGAAAATGCCGGGGGCGATGGTGTTCACGCGCACGCCGATGGTGGCGAGGTCACGCGCCAGCGGCAGGGTCATGACGACCACGCCGCCCTTGGAGGCGGAGTAGGCGACCTGGCCAATCTGGCCGTCAAAGGCAGCCACCGAAGCGGTGTTGATGATCACGCCCTTCTCGCCATCGGCATTGCCTACGTTCTTGGCCATTTCAGCGGCGGCAAGGCGGGTGACGTTGAAGGTGCCGATCAGGTTGACGGTGATGGTTTTGCTGAACACTTCCAGGTAGTGCGTGCAATTCTTGCCGAAGGTGCGGGTGGCGGAGCCGATGCCGGACAGATTGCTGGGCCACGGCCCGGCCACGCAATTTGGTACGGTGGCG
>CAZQLF010000670.1:0-1514 GCA_964594035.1 uncultured Rhodospirillaceae bacterium
GAGATTATGCTCAGCCGCTTTCCCTCCAATGACCTGTTTGAAGAGCGCGCGATTCTCGCACATTTCGCCGGTGGCAATGCCTATCCCCGGCGGCTTGACCGACCTGCGTATGGCGGCATGACCAACGACATCGTCGGTGCTGGTCGGCTCCTCGATCCACAAGGGACGATAGACCGCCAGTTCCTTCACCCAATCGATGGCCTGGCGCACATCCCAGACCTGGTTGGCATCGATCATCAGATGGCGGTTGGGGCCGATCTCCTCGCGCACAATGGCGCAGCGGCGTTTGTCGTCGGCGAGGTCGCGGCCGACCTTGATCTTGATGTAGCTGTGGCCCTGCGCGATCGCCTCGCGGCAGAGCCGGCGGACCTTCTCGTCGGGATAGCCCAGCCACCCGGCGGAAGTGGTGTAGGCGGGAAAACCTCTGGCTTCGAGTTCAGCGATGCGCCGCGCCTTGGTGGCTGCGTTGGCGCGCAGGATCGCCAGCGCCTCATCGGGGGTCAGCGCATCGCTCAGATAGCGAAAGTCGATCAGCCCGACGAACTGCTCCGGCGTCATATCGGCCACGAGCCGCCAGACCGGTTTCTTCTCGATCTTGCCCCAGAGATCCCAGACCGCGTTGATGATCGCCGCGGTCGCCAGATGAATGACGCCTTTTTCCGGCCCCACCCAGCGAAGCTGGTTGGCCGAGGTCACGTCGCGCCAGAAGCTGGCCATGTTGGCGGTGATATCGGTCATTGAGCGGCCGGCCATGAGGTAGGCGAGCGCGTGGATGGCCTCGACGCAAAGCTCGTTGCCCCTGCCCAGGGTGAAGGTCAGGCCATGACCTTCCAAGCCGCCATCTGTCTGCAGCGTCACGTAGGCTGCGGAATAGTCAGGATCGGGGTTCATCGCGTCCGACCCATCGGCCTGGCGCGAGGTTGGAAAGCGGATATCGCGGGCGGTGCAGCATGTAATCTTCAACGGAATGCTCCGGCCGTAGGGAACCAGTCGGCGCGATCTATAACTCACATACTAATATATTAGTTTGAATTCGCCCAATGAGAAATGACCAGGTGGAGCCGGAATTCAGCGCCCTTTCCGCCGTCCGTCGTCCGGGCGGATGACGCCCTTGGTGATGATGAGATTGCCGTAAAGTCGCGTCTCACCCGTCGCGACCACCGCGAAGCACTGCTTCACCCGCTCATAGAACGCATGGCGCTCGATGACGCCGAGCGGCATTCGCTTGGCGGCCGATCGATCAACCAGTTTCTGGAATTCCTGGCAGACGGGCGGCACCGCATCGGCATCGCCCACCACCTGCATGCGGCTTGCCGGCTGGCCGATAAAATCGTCCAGCGGCAGCAAGCTCAGGATCGCCTCCACCGCACGCACGGCATCCACACCGTCGAGGCGGATCAGCCGCTTGGCCATGGTGAGCGCGGGGAAATTCGCATCCACCACCGCGATCTCGTCGCCGTGGCCCATGGCGCCCAGCGCATACAGCAGATCGGCATTCAGCAGCGGATCGATGC
>CAZQLF010000671.1:0-1512 GCA_964594035.1 uncultured Rhodospirillaceae bacterium
CAGCAGCATGCGCACCATCATCTGCACCTGTTCCTTGCCCGCATGGCCGGCACCGACGACCGACTTTTTGATCAGGTTTGCGGGATATTCGGCCACGGGAAGGCCGGCAAGCGCCGGCACCAGCAGGACCACGCCGCGCGCCAGGCCCAGCTTCAGTGTGGAGGTCGGGTTCTTGTTGACGAAGGTTTCTTCGACCGCAGCCCCGGACGGCGCGTATTTCTCGATCACCGCGCGCAGCCCGTCATGGAGCTGTACCAGCCGCTCGGCCAGCGACAGCGCTCCATCGCTGTGCACCGCACCGTCCGCCACGTGGGAGAGCCGAGAGCCCCTCACCTCGATGATGCCCCAGCCGGTGTGCCGCAGGCCGGGATCGAAACCGATGAGGCGCATCGATGCTGTTGCCTCAGGCCGTAAGTCGCGCCAGTTCGTCCTCGGCCACATCGTAATTGGCCGAGACGGTCTGCACATCGTCGTTGTCTTCCAGCGCTTCGATCAGCTTCAACAGCTTCTCGGCATTCTCGCCCTCGACAGGCACATTGTTGGTAGGCCGCCAGACGAGGCGCGCCTCCAGCGGTGCGCCGAACTTTGCCTCGAGACCGTCGCGAAGCTGGGCAAAACCTTCCGGCGCGCTGGTCGCTTCATGGGCCTCGCCGTCGCTTTCCACATTGTCGGCACTGGCATCGAGGGCCGCTTCGAACATGGCGTCGTTGCTGGCGACCTTGGCCGGATAGCGGACCATGCCCTTGCGCTCGAACATGAAGGAGACGCTGTTGGTCTCGCCCATGGCCCCGCCATAGCGGTTGAAGATGGTGCGGATTTCGCCGGCGCTGCGGTTGCGGTTGTCGGTCAGCGCCTCGACGATGATGGCGATCCCGCCTGGGCCGTAGCCTTCATAGCGGACCTCCTCGTAGTTGGCCGTGTCTTCGCCTCCGGCGCCGCGCTTGATCGCCCGCTCGATAGTGTCGCGCGACATGTTGGCGGTACGCGCCGCGGTCAGCGCGGCCCGCAGGCGCGGATTCATGTTTGGATCAGGCAGGCCGCTACGCGCCGCCGTGGTCAATTCGCGGATCAATTTGGTGAAGACCTTGGCCCGCTTGGCGTCCTGGGCGCCTTTGCGGTGCATGATGTTCTTGAACTGGGAATGACCCGACATCCTAACCAACCCCGAATCGACAGCGCGGCCCTGGCCTCCACCGGAGGAGGAAAAGGGCCAAGCCAGCGGTTACCGTTAAAGCGTCAATATGGCAAGAATTGGGCGCGTTCTAACCGGATTCTGCCCATCTGCCAAGGGTTTCGCGGCTGTTCGGCGTGTTGCGACCTGCCTTAAAGCGAGGGCCGTTCGGGCGTCAGGACCCCGCCTTCGCGGAAGGCAACGGCCAGCGTTGCCAAGCCCGGTCGGTCGTCGAATTCCACGAACCGCCCGCCACGGGTGGCCGGTCCAACCGGCGGTGGGGTATTCGCGCACGTCGGGGATGTCGGCACCGGTCGATGTTGGTGCCCACGAATCAGTGG
>CAZQLF010000672.1:0-1506 GCA_964594035.1 uncultured Rhodospirillaceae bacterium
GCAGATTTGCACCTGTCGCAGGAACAGCATAGGCGATGCCGGCGCATCCTTGCAACTCGAGGGCGACCGTCATATTGGACGAATCTGCGTTTCGCCTGAGCCAGCAACGAAATCCAGGAGCCGCAGAAAATGTCTTCATGGCCGGATTGTTCATGCTGCGCCTGGCATCGGCGCGCAGCAGTTCGGATATGCGGAGCACAATCTCGGTTCTCCTGGAACCGGCGCAGGATTCTCTCGCCGGGCAAGGCCGGATTCCTGCTCTGGAGCGGTCACCCGGACGGGCGATCTCGCGGGGCCAACCTACGCCGGGTTATGCGAATCGCGTTGAGCTACCCCGCCCTTGATCTCCGGGTTGGATTCTCCATCCCGGGTCGCAATCAACGCCTTCGGCGCCAGTGCAATCAGCGGCAGGATCAATGCATACACCACGGTCGTCGCGATCACGCAGTATGTGAAACCGTGCGCGGCGTCGCTGTTGTAGATCCATGAGCCCAGCAGATCGCCGGCGCGTGCCGATAGCGCGAGAACGCCATCCACCAGCATCATCAGGGTGCCTTGCAAGCCCGGCGGGCAGGACCGGATCACGAGATCGAAATACGCTGCGGTGGCGATGCCGCCCATCAGCCCGATCGGCGCCGCCAATACCAGGGCGAGATCGGCCGAGTGGATGAAGGCCAGCGGAATCATCTGCGGCACCGCGATGATGGTTCCCCACCACAGCAGCTTGCGCAGCGATACCCGCTTGCACAGAAAGCCATACAGCAGGAAGGTCGGAACGAATGCGGCCGCGAAGATGCCGTTGTAGTAGGAATAAACCGAATCGGATGCATGCAGCTCATTGGCCAGGTAGAACTGCAGTGGCGTGGCGGATCCCGGCGCGAAATTCCACAGAAGGCAAATGAGCACCGCCGGATAGACAGCCCTGTGTTTTACCAGCCGCCTGACATTGCCGATGAAATCCGTACTTCTGGCCTGCGGCTTGTCGTAGAGGTGGCTGAACACGGAGGCGGGCCTCCACAGGGCCAACGCGGCAATCAGCAGATTCAGCGCCGCAACCAGAAGGAGGGCGTCCTTCGGCGCAAGATGATCGGACACATACCCGGAGGCGAACGCTCCCGCTACAACAGGAACGGAGGCGATCACGTTCGACAGCGCGCTCAGCCGTCCGGACATGAGCTTTTCCTGGCCCACCAGAGCCATCAACCCCTGATAGGCCGCCGCGACAAAGCGGGATGACGTCATGGCCAGCAGCATCCCGACAAGCAGCCCTGTGTACGAGAAGCCTGAAAGCGCCATCCAGCCGCATGCGGCCGCGGTGACCGGGGCAAACATCAGGAAAAAGCCGCGATCGCGCAGCCCCAGCGGGTTCCATTGGTCGCGCGCCAGACCAAAGGCGAATGCCATGTAGACGGGGATGCCGGTCAGCAGCCGGAACGTCGAGATCTGCGTCGCTGTCGCGTGCAACTGGTTCTTGAGGATGTACGAGGTCTGTATATCGATCAGCGC
>CAZQLF010000673.1:0-1500 GCA_964594035.1 uncultured Rhodospirillaceae bacterium
GCGTCGAGGAAGACCACAGATTCGCTCGTTGTGACGTGCCAACCGGCATTGCGCACGACATCGTGGCCCGCGAAATGCGCGACGTTGCCAGCGTGCGCAACCAGCCGGGCATCGGCGTGGGGACGAAGCCTTCGATCTACTACAAGCGGACCGGGGAGCGGGACGAAGGACCGCGCAAAGTATTTCTCTATGACGTGACCGTCAAATACGAGCGCGACGTAACCGAAAAGAAAGCTACCGTTGCTACCGTGCGTTAGGTCGAAGATTGGTAGTTGTTTTTCTTCACCATGTCCTCGTGCCCCAGCGCGCGCCACAGCCGCGCCTGCTGGCGCACATTGCTCGCCCCCAGCATCACCAGCCCGTCCTTGGTCTGGTAGCAGCTATTGGTGGCGTGGCTGTGCTTGTTGCCGCTGGGTTTCGGGTGCGCGCCATTGCGCAGATAAGCGCTCATATGGCTCGACATCATCATCATCGCCACGTCCAGCATCGCCAGATCGATGCGCTGGCCCTTGCCCGTCCGCTCGCGCTGGAACAAGGCCGAGGCCAGCGCGAAGGCGGCCATGGTGCCGGTGGCATAGTCGATCACGGGCGATCCGAACTTGATCGGATGTACTTCCGTTGTCCCCGTGGTGGCCATGATGCCCGATGTCGATTGGATCACATGGTCGTACGCCGTCATGTTGCCGCGTGGGCCCGATTGGCCGAAGGCGCTGATGGAGCAGTAGATCAGCCGCGGATTCTCTCTCGATAGCGCCTCATAGCCGAGCCCCAGCGCATCGAACGCGCCCGGCCGGTAATTCTCCACCAGCACATCCGCTCCGGCGGCCAGCTTCTTCATGATCTCGACCCCCGCCGGGGTTTTCAGATCGAGCGTGATGGAACGCTTGTTCGACGCCTGGGTGAGGAAGCCGGTGCCCATATGCGTGTCGTTCAGATGCGCGTCGGAGCCATTGCCGCGGCTTTGGTCGGGATCATCGGGATGCTCCACCTTGATCACGTCCGCGCCCTGCACCGCCAGCTGGTAGGCCGCGAACGGCCCGGCCAGCACATGGGTGATGTCGATGATCCTGATGCCCTCGAATGCGCGGCTCATGTCTTCCTCCCGGGTTGCTTGGCCGTAGTCTGGCTTGCCCAGGGCCGGGCCGGCAAGCCAGACTGCGCCCAGCCCAGGGGGAAGCCACGCATGACCATCGAACTGATCATCGACAAGCCCATCGCCACGGTGGTGATCAACCGCCCGGAGCGGAAGAACGCGCTGACCTGGGAAATGCGCCAGTTGCTGACGCAGTACTTCACCGAATTGCGCTTCGACGACGATATCCGCGCCATCGTCGTCACCGGCGCGGCCGGCAATTTCTGTTCCGGCGCCGATGTCGGCAACATGGGCGGCCGCGATCTGCGGAAAGCACGCCAGATGCTGCAGGCGGGCAGCCATTCCTATATCCGCGCGTTGCACAACATCGAAAAACCGGTGATCGCGGCGGTAGAGGGCGTGGCGGT